>CAZHIO010000185.1:0-3061 GCA_964532615.1 uncultured Planctomycetia bacterium | reverse complement strand
CTCGAAAATCTATCTCTTTGCCTTCAAAACTTACTTTAAATCTTCCGTCCTGCGGCACCCTCGATTCCGTTATGTCGAGCCCGGACATGATCTTTAATCTCGCTATAACCGCGCTCTGGTTCTTCTTGGGCAGAGTTAGTGCGTCTTCCAGATTTCCGTCGATCCTGTAGCGTACCGCGAGACAGCTTTCGCGCGGTTCGATATGGATATCGCTGGATCGCCTCTTCATCGCTTCGTTCAATATGAGATTGACCACTTTAACTATAGGCGCTTTTTTGGACTCCTCGGCGACCTCGCTTACGTTTATCTTCTCTTCGCGCTCACCGACTTCAACATCCTCCAGTACGTCGGTGGAATCGCCGTGACCATCCAGCATTTCGGAAATGTCTTCACCGACGCCCGGCGCCTGGCCGTAGTAACTGTTTATAGCGTCTTTTATATCATTCTCGGTAGCTACTATCGGCTGTATCTCATAACTTGTCAGCGTCTTTATATCGTCTATAGCTAATATATTGAGAGGATCCACCATAGCGATAGTAAGCACATTCCCGATCTTCGACACGGGCATTATCAGATACTGTTTAACGATCTTCTCTGGTATAAGACTTATGAGCGTCTTATCTATCTGGTATTTCGATAGATTTATAGGCGGAATGTTGAGCTGCTGGCTCATAACGACCACTATATCCTTCTGAGAAACATATCCCTGCCAGACAAGGATCTTTCCGAGAGAGCCGCCGATATTCTTCTGAATATCGAGCGCGATATTGAGCTGTTCCTGAGTTATAAGCTTTCCGCTTATAAGGATATCTACCAGCTTGTTCTTGAATGAGTCCGCCATCTTATATGGTATCCATGTCTTGATCCCCTACGGTAACGCGCACCACTTCGTCGAGGGTCGTTATACCGTCAAGCGCGTTCTGTATGCCGTTCTCGCGCAGGGTAGTCATGCCCTCGCGCCTTGCCGCTTCTCTTATAACATACTCCTGAGCGCCGGACAGAATAAGTTCTTTTATCTTAGGCGTGATCGTGAGAATCTACGTAATGGCGACCCTCCCCTTATAGCCCGATCCGGAACAGCTGGCGCACCCTTTACCGCGATAAAGCGTAACCTTGCCGGATGCTGAGGATATATTTATCTTCTTGGCTAATTTCTCGTCCAGATCGTAAGGCTCTTTACATTTCGGGCATATCTTACGAATAAGACGCTGCGCCCCGGCCATTATCAGCGAAGACGTAAGCAGAAAAGGTTCGACTCCCATATTAACGAGCCTTATTACGGAGCCGGTCGCGGTAGTGGTGTGCAGGGTACTCAGTACGAGATGTCCTGTCAGCGCGGCCTTTATGGCTATATCCACTGTCTCAAAGTCGCGTATCTCGCCTATCATTATGGTATCCGGGTCCTGTCTCAATATTGAGCGCAGCGCCGCGGCAAAAGTAAGGCCTATCTCTGGACGGGACGTCACCTGATTGATACCGTCTATGAGATATTCCACCGGATCTTCTACGGTAACTAAATTATCAGACGGTGAATTTACGAGCTGCAGTATCGAATAGAGAGTGGTCGTCTTGCCGCATCCCGTAGGCCCGCAGATAAGTATCATCCCATGCGGCCTGTCCGCCGCCTTATGCATCTCATCGATGGCTCTCTTGTCAAATCCGAGCTTATTTATATCGAGCTTAGCCTGGGCCTTATCAAGTATTCTGATCGCCACCTTCTCCCCCATGCTGGAAGGCAGTATAGATATTCTAAAATCGACTTCTCTGCCGGAGATCTTGATCTTGAATCTGCCATCCTGAGGCAGGCGGTGTTCGGAGATATCGAGGTTCGACATGATCTTTAGCCTTGATACTATGGACCCGTGCAATATCTTAGGAGGCCGCTTGCCTTCCTGTAGTATGCCATCGACCCTGTACCTGATGCGCAGTTCGGTCTCAAGAGGTTCTATGAGTATATCGCTGGCGCGCAGTTTAATACTCTCAGCCACAAGCATATTCGTTATCTTGACTACAGGGGCTTCCTGCGCGATCTTGGTAGAGTCCTCCTCTCCCATCATCCCCGGGTTTTCCAGGATCGTAAGGCCCGTCTCATTGCCTTTCATATCGGTAACGATCTTATCTATAGTCGCGTATGTATCCTCGTCGTAGTACTGGCTGATCGCCTCATCTATATCCTTTTCGGTAGTAACGCTCGTGGATATTTTGAATCCGGTAAGAGTCTTCATCTCGTCTATCGCGAAAATATTAAACGGGTCCGCTATCGCGATCGTCAGCATGTCACCCGTCTTAGAGATAGGCATTATCCTGTAATGTTTTGCCATCTTTTTCGGGATCAGCTTGAGAACTGCGGGATCTAATTTACAACGGCTTAGATTTATGGTAGGGATGCCGAGATTTTCGCTCATAACCGTCATCAGATCGTTCTTAGATATAAATCCAAGGGTCACGAGCAGGTCGCTTAAGGAGCCGCCTTTTTCTTTCTGAAGAGCTAAGGTCTTCTGAAGATCGGCCTCTTTAATAAGGTTCTTATCTATCAGGATCTTTGTGAGCTTCTCTTTTAGTCCCGTATGCATTTAAATTTTATTTCTTCTGGTAGTATTTATTTATCGCGTTTGTTATATCGGTCATAGTGCTGACAAATACCTGCACCGCACATTTGGATATCAATTCTATATCCTCGACCGCCTGCGTGTTCAGGGGATTGGACATCGCGATGGTCAAGAGCTCTCCTATCCTGTCTATCGCGATCAGGTTATATTGTTCAGCCACATTCTGCGGCACCAGTTTCATGGCATCCGTATTCACTTCATAGCACTCAAGCGGCAGATACGGGAAACCATACTGGACGGTTATCGCCTGTGCTATCTCTTCCTCTTTCGCGAATCCGAGCAATACGAGGGTGCGGCCGATCAAACCGCCCTTCTCCTTCTGAAACTTGAGAGCTTTATTTAACTGTTCCTCTGTAATGATGCCGCGGTCCAGAAGAAGCTCACCAAGCTGTTTAAATACTATCCTCTTAACTCTGTCCATTACATTTCCCTTTTCACTTATTCTTGAATAA
>CAZHIO010000184.1:0-3063 GCA_964532615.1 uncultured Planctomycetia bacterium | reverse complement strand
GAGAGGAAAGATCTGCTCACCATGATAAATTCTTCTCCGAGATCTTCCGAGGGTATGAAAGAAGATGTCATGGACGAACTGGAGCGTTATGACGGCGACCTGAGCCTGCAGGATATAGAAGAGATATCATCCTCATTTGATGACAGGACGAGAGAAGCTATATCTCAGATAGAGAGTGCCCAGGCATCCTCTTCCGATGAGTTTATAGCCGCTTTGAGCTCATATTATATATTTGAATTGGAAAAGGCCGGGACGGCCGATGATATAGGGCGCGTAGCTAAATATATGCCGGAGGCTCTTAAGACTATAGTCATCTCAATAAGCAGAGATGAATCAAAGTTTTTTGAAGCAAGAATGTCGGCTATAAAAGACGAAATAGAGAAATACTATAAAGACAGTCGTTTTGACGATCCAAGGATTAAGAAGGAAGAGATGATCGGGATATTAACCACCCGCTATGTGAAGCCGATAGAAGATATGACTGCGCCCTCTAAGCTGGCCAAGATCATAAGCCTAATAGGTATCATAAGAGATCCCGCGTTCAACACTTTCCTGATAAAGGCGCCCTTCTATTATACCAGGCCAAGTATGGAGAAGCTCAGCGCGGAGTCGTTCGTCAATTTCGTTTATATTCTGTACCTGTATTCAAAGAGCGCTAATGTATCTTCGCCTAAAGTAACCGTTACCGCCGAAAAGGAATTAAAGGACGACGATGTTAAAGTCCTGGATGCAAGGCTAAAAGCTCTCAGGTGGTGGGATAGAGGAGACCTGAAGGCCGGCGCTACCAGAGATCATATAGTCGCCGAAGCGGGGATCCATGGGCTTATCATAGGGCCTTCTATAGAGAGCGCTGATAATATAGAGGTGACATTTGCCGCCACGAGAGCCCCTGTGCCGGCTGAAGCCGCGAGCGAAGGCATAAAGGCCGCGCTTAAAATAGCGCGCGAAAAGGAAAAGATAGAGAAACCCGCTCTGACAACCGCGACCGTAACAGAACTCCAGGCGCTATATCGCAAGATGCTGCAGGATGCCGGCATTGCCATAGATCCCGCCGGTGTAAATATACGTTTGGTCGGTGGGAAAGATAAGGATCTGTCTGTCGGGTTCCTCAAGAACTTCGCCACTGCCATGGCAGACAAGAGATTAAAAGGGCAGGTGATAATAGACCTGAACAAAGAATTCATCTGGTTTAAATACGAGAATAGGATATACATTAAACAAAAAGGTGAGACGCTCGATGAGGTAAGGATAGCGGCTATCGATATCAATTTCATAGACGAGCTCTGCGATATGAATATTGCCGACGCGCCCATTAAGATAGCGGAATATCTTAAGGGCGCGAAAGACATGAATAGGCGCGCCGATATAGCGCTTGCCATGCTGATAAGCGGGCGCCTCGCGGGATTACTTGATAAGCTGCCGGCGCTTGACAAGGGCCTGATATCGAAGCAGATGGCCGAACTAAAGCCTGTGGTGGAGACATACGCCCACCTCTTTAAGTACGGCAGGCCGGCCGTATCGGAATGGCCGAGCAGAGCGCAGGTGCTCGATTACCCGGCAAGGCTTAACATAACTGACGCTGAGAGGGTCGAAGCGGCAGGTCAGCTTAATAACTTAACAGCTTATCTTGTCGGTATCGATCCGTTATTATACGATATTATCGACAGAAAAGGACAGCCTGTAGCTTCTTATGATTCGATAAGCAAGAAGATGCTGTTAGACTCAGGTCTCGCGGCAAGGGCTCCGCCTGTTGGCAACACGCCCGGATCTCTTGCATTCCAGGCTCTCATAAATGACATATTACGCCAGGCGAAGCTATATGAAGCGAAATTAGAACAGACCCAAGAGGATATATTCAAGGGCAGCTACAAATATTATAGAGAATATCAGGGTGCCTTATCGCAGCTTCAGGCCGCATTTGCTATAAATGGTATCGTCGTATCTGCTGATTACAAAGACGGCCTCGCAACAAACTCATTAACATCCTACGTGGTGGCAGATACAGGACCGAAAGAAATGCCGCTAGATTTAGACCCGATGAGCCAGCGCGCGCTTGAGGTGCTCAGGGAGGACATTAAAGAGCATGAGCGTCTCTATGCCGAGGGAAAAGATAAATTTGAAGTTTGGGAAGAGCGTGCAAAATATTTCAAAGATCATCAGGAAGACTTCATGCTCCTCACAGATGTATTAAGCTACGGAGCATATAATCTTTCAAACTTTAAATTAACGCCGTATGCGGCTACCATATATGCAATGACAGATCCGGTGAGGGACGCTATTACCCCAGCGCAGAAAGATGGGTTTAGCAAACGTCTTAAAGCTATCGGTGATAAGCTAAACATTAAGATAACTCATGCCGATAGACGCGGGCAACTTATGTATAAAATCGCCAGAGATCCGGCCAAAGGATGTATTAACGAAATAGTTTTTGACACAGCTCTATTTGACAAGGACGATCAGTTTATCAGTCGTCTTGCAAGAGATAACTATTTTAGAAGATGGGCCAATGATCGCGCCAAAACCGCCCGCCGGAGATCTGCAATGTTATCTATGTATTTTAAGGATATCCGTGGATCTGCGAACATTCTACGAGAAAAGTAAAGCTAAGCCTGTTGAATATCCAGTAGCAAGTGAGTATTTCAAGCGTTTCGACGCCATGAGCAAGTTGTTGGTGCGCGAAAATCCTTCAGGATGGAATCCAGAGGGCAATACATTTGTTATGCCGAGCGGTATCATGACAGAGACTCAGGCGATTAAAGCATCAACATATATAGAGAGCTCAAGAGATGCCGGTATCAAAATAAACGAAGCTCTTAAAGCAAAAGATAAGAAGATCAAGATAGCCGTTGTGATGGGTGTGCATGCCGAAAAAACGAAACTCTCTCCTGTATCGGAAGTGCCAGATGGTGAAGACGCTTTGGGAATAAAAGTCAGGCAGATGGAAGAGATGTGTAATGGGACAAATATGGACTGGGAGATCATTGTTGTGGCACACCCCAACTCTCCTGATAATAGCGGCAAGGTTGCTGAGGATTTAGCCAAGAAAAATTATCCCGATTACTA
>CAZHIO010000183.1:0-3102 GCA_964532615.1 uncultured Planctomycetia bacterium | reverse complement strand
CGCAAGGTCGACGGTTATGGCCCCCAATCCCGGCCCTATCTCAAGGACCGTATCTTTATCCGATAGAGACGCTTCCGCGATTATCTTGTCTTTTATATTTGAGTCTATAAGATAGTTCTCGCCAAAACGTCTTATGGGACGAAAATCGCGTCTTTTGAAGACCTCTTTGAGTTGAGTTATGGAGAGCATGTATAATTATTTCTTGCCCGACAGGCGGCATGCGAGACTTATCGCCGCTGTCATCGAAGACGCTCCGGCGACACCCTTACCGGCTATATCGAACGCGGTACCGTGGTCGGGCGAAGTGCGCACGAAAGGAAGGCCCAGCGAAAGGTTCACTCCGGTATCGAAATAGAGCAGCTTAAAAGGTATCAGGGCCTGGTCATGATACATAGCTATGACAGCGTCATATTTTCCGTTCAGGGCATCGTTGAATACAACATCGGGAGATGCCGGGCCTGTGATCCTTTTAATGCGCTTAGCCGCCTTCTTAACGGCCGGCGCTATCACAAGCTTCTCTTCTCTGCCGAACATCCCGCCCTCGCCGGCATGAGGATTCAGTCCGGCTACGCCTATGTGCGGATCTCTTATTCCGAAATATTTACTTAAATATTTATGTGTAATGGCTATGGCGGAAAGTATTCTCTTTTCGGATAATCTTTTCGGCACATCTTTAAGGGCTATATGACGCGTTACCAATGTTATCTTCAGGCGATCGCCTACGAACATCATCGCCACCTTCTTCGATTTTGTCTTTTTGGCCAAATACTCCGTATGGCCTTCGAAATCCGTAAAGCCCGCGGCCACTATCGAAGATTTATTTATAGGCGCGGTTACCAAGGCATCGGCATTCCCCGCTTCTATAATATCCAGGGCTTTATCGATATACTGAACGGCCGCCAGGCCGAAAGCAGGTCGTGACCTGCCGTATGCGAATACATCTTCCCGAACATTGTCTATGCTTACCAGGCGAGCGTTAAATTTTAAGCCCATTTCGCGTCTTAATCTCTCTATGATGAACGCGTTACCTACTACAATAAAATCGGCAAGTCCGTTTATCTTCGGACTTGCCAGGGCTCTTAAAGTCACTTCGGGTCCTATGCCGGAAGGATCTCCTATGGTTACAACGATACGCGGTTTACTTGAACGCGATGTAGGCATGCTTTCTCAGGTCCTCGATCCACCCTCTGGATTTTTCTTTCATCTTAACCATCCACAGGTTCTCTTCGATGATGCGACGGGCATCGTCTATGCTCATCGTCTCGGAAGGCTTTCTCTCTTCCAGCCTGAAAAAATGATAACCGACAGGTGTTCTTATGATGTCCGTTACCTCCCCGACCTTTAAATTAAAGACGGTCTTCTCTATCTCGGGCATAAGATCGCCTCTCTTTACGTAACCCATCGTTCCTCCGGACCCTGCGCCGGGACCCTCCGAATATATCTTAGCCAGCTCGGAGAAATCGCCTCCGGCCTTAAGCCGCGTGGATATCTCTTTCACGAGAGCGACTGTTTTTTCGACCTTCACATTATCTTTCGGTTTGATCAGTATATTGCTCAACATGACCTCTTCGGGCCGCGTGAAGTCCTGCATGTGGCTATCGTAATAATTCACTATTTCGGAGGGGGTGATAAATACCCGGGCTCCGACTTTCTGATCGAGTAATTTCTTAGTCATTAGCTGTTCTCGAAATTTAACCTTGAGCTCTTTAAGAGTCAACCGCTGAGCCTCAAGCGCCTGCTCAAAGAGCTCATTAGACGGAAAGCGTTTCCTGGCCTCAGCGAGTTTAGCGTTAATATCCTTTTCCTCGACTTCGATGTTCTGCCTCTTAGCCTCGCTCAATATCAATTTCTCCTCTATCAGCTGAGCCATTACCCCCTGCCTGGCCTCATCCAGTTTCCTTATCAGCTGTTCTCCGGAGAAGGCGTTCTTATACTGCTGATATGCCGGAGCAAGTATCCTGTCTATCTCGCCCTGAGTTATAACTTCGTTATTGACCACAACCATTATCTTATCAACGACAACCGCGTATGAGACGGCTGAAACCGTGACTAAAAATAACAACGCTAAAGATAATGAATGTTTTATGGTCATTTTTTACCGCGCACCGGCGTCCTTTGTATTCGACAGCTCGCCTGCTTCAAAAGCCTTCTCGTCAATACTTACACCGTACTTCTTCTTCAGAGCCATCACGAGATCGTAGAACATCTCGGCCTTCTTCTTCTTCTTAAGCTCATCCTCTATTAACGGCTTTGCTTTTTCGTAGGATTGTATACCGGCTTCTTTCTTATCCGTCAGCATTATTATATGATAACCGAATTTTGTCTGGACAACATCGCTTAACTGCCCGACATTAAGCTTAAGAGCGGCCTTTTCAAAATCGGGAACGAGCTGGCCGGCCCTGAAGTATCCTATGTCGCCGCCTCTTGAAGCTGTCGCGTCCTTGGAACGCGCCTTCGCGATATCGGCGAATTTTCCTCCGCTATTCAGCTCCTGCAATATGCTCTTGGCCTCTTCTTCCGTAGGCACCAGAATATGAGACGCCCGCCACATTTCGGGGGTCTTTAACTTCTCCTTATTAGCTTCGTAAAACGCCTTTACCTCTTCCTCGCTCACCTTAACCTTGTCATCTATATCGGTCTTGATAAGCTTTGTTATTATTATCTTCTTTTTCGCTTCGGTCAATATTTCGGATACTTCTTTATCGTTGTTCAATCCGCGCCTCAAGGCCTCTTCATAGAATAGCTTCTCCGCTATCATCTCCTCCAGATAGCGCTTCTTATTGTTATCGATTATCTTCTTATAGTAATCGGGAAGCTTCGCGATCCTTGCGTTGAAATCCTTGATAGTGATCACGCTGTTACTGACCTTGACCAGCACCTTATCGTCCGGAGAAGGAGTCTTCGCGCAGCCTAAAAAGGCGGCGGCAATTACGACTGTAACCGTTAATAGATGATTGTATCTATTCATAATGTTTCTTATAGTACCACGAATATATCATAATTTCAATTCAGATCTATGATAGGCGGGCATAATGTATTTTATGATCGTCCGGTTCAGATCCGCTTACATCCGTTTTTTCAGCAGCCGGATCCCGAATCCGT
>CAZHIO010000182.1:0-3113 GCA_964532615.1 uncultured Planctomycetia bacterium | reverse complement strand
TATTTGCGAAGCGTATTCTTAGATATTTTTTTAAAATGCGGGCAATTATGCGCTAAGAGCGTCTTTATATCTTCAAGATTAGGGCTGGCCTTATCAAGGATCCACCAATACGCCGGCTTCATGATACAGCCAAAGCATTCCTCAGCCTTCTTAAGGCTTATGCTCATCCTCAGCCGCGTGAAGAGATCTTTCTGATAGGCGTTATGATCGATGTGTTCTTTAGAGATCATGATTGATTATAAGACGTTAACGAGAGCGCTGTCAATGCCTTTATTAGAACCTGCTATTAAGCCTTGCAACTCCCATGTCTTCGATGGTTGCCGTGGTATCTTTCCCCATCACAAGCTCGCCGTCTCTTATCGGGATATTGGCGCAACCGGATACGAATATCATAAACAGAATCGCCGCTGCGATCGGTTTTAATGAGGCATTAACTTTAAACGCGCTCATACGGCTCAAAAAACTTTTTGTACTCATCCAGAGCGTATCTGTCCGTCATACCCGCGATGTAATCGCATATTACTCTATGCTTATCCTCATTCTTCAGGCGTGAATGGGTGTGCGGGGGAAGCTGATCGGGCTTGTCAATATAGATATTAAATAGGCTCTCGATAAACCTGTAGGCCTTATTGGCCATCCGCACTACTCTATAGTGCCGATAAAGATTCTTCGCAAGGAATTCTCTCATCGGCTTGCGCAGCTTCTGCATGCCGGGGGAAAAAGTTACGATCCTTTCCGGAAGTTTTACCGCATCGCCGCTTGAGCGCACCCTGAACTTTTTTATGTTAGTTTCGGTCTGGGTTATGATGTCTATTACCTGTTCATTTATAAGAGAACGTATTATCTGATATTTTCTTATTTCATCGTCAATATTCGGGTACTGCCTGTCGATCGCCATGCCGCTGCCGGACCAGAGCTTAATATCCGCTAAATCAGCCTCTTTAATGAAACCGCTTGTAATACCGTCATCCAGGTCATGATTGTCATACGCTATCTCATCGGCGATGTCGACCACCTGAATCTCCAGTATCGGAGAGCCGCCGGTATCAAAAGTTCCGGAGGGCCTCGGTTTATCGAACGCCGTAGAATGTTTTATTATGCCTTCCCTGACCTCATACGTGAGATTGAGCCCGGGAAAGTTCGGATATCGCTTTTCCAGGAGATCCACTACTCTAAGCCCCTGTGTATTATGGTCAAATCCTCCATGAAACTCCATAAGGTCGCTGAGAGCGTCTTCGCCGGAATGACCGAAAGGGGTATGTCCGAGGTCATGCGCCAGCGCAAGCGCTTCAACGAGATCTTCATTAAGCCTTAGAGATCTTGCTATAGATTTAGCGATCTGGCTGACTTCAAGCGTATGCGTTAACCGAGTGCGGTAGTAGTCGCCTTCGTGATTGACGAAAACCTGCGTCTTGTATTCCAGGCGGCGGAATGCGGTCGAATAAATAATACGGTCTTTATCGCGCTGATAGCAGGAGCGAAAATCATGTTCGCTCTCTCTATGTTGACGCCCCTTCGATGATCGGCTCTTTTGCGAATAAGAAGCAAGATCATCTTCCTTCTTCTCAAGGCCTTTACGTTTAAGCATATAGGTACCTATCTCGCCTTCAGGAGCTCATACAGCTTGTCCAGAGATTCGGACACTATTTTGGAATCCGCTATAACAGGCATAAAATTAGTATCTCCTGCCCATCGCGGAACGATATGAATGTGCACGTGCCCGGGAAATCCGGCTCCCGCGACCTTCCCGATATTAATGCCTATGTTGTATCCGTCGGGTTTTAATCTTTTATCTAAACGTCGCTTAGTGCTGTTAACTAGCGACATCAGATCGAAAAGCTCTTCTGAGGATAACAGCTCAAGGCTTTTAACGTGACGATAAGGCGCCACCATAATATGACCATTGTTATAAGGAAATATGTTCAGCATGGAAAAAGAGTGTTTCGACCTCTCTATGATGCCGGCCTTCTTCAGGTCTCTGATTTTTTTGGCGCCGCAGAATATGCACTCTGTGCGCTTTCTCATGTAAATGTATTTACTTCTCCATGGCGCCCATAATTTATCCATAGCCGGCTCCTATATAGATCACTTTGTCTGGCTCTCCCGCTGCAACCTGGCTCTTGCGTCTTCGAAAAAAGGCTCAGCAAATTCCGACGACCAGGTCTTTTCCGCAAAAGACCTTCCGGCGACGTTCTTTAAAAAATTCTCAAAATCTTCGAAATAGCTGCCGTAAATATGAAAACTGTCGCTGATATCGACGTAGCGGCCGACCCTGACCGGTGCGCGCAGGCCTTTCGAGATCTCTTCCGCCATCATCCTCTGCAGATCGGTTAAAGCAAAGATGTTCATGAAGCTCGCCTTGTAAGCGTCTCTGGAGCGCCAGTGGGTATTCATATTAAGCAGAAACTCACCGCCGTCCTGCTTAACTAACCTGCACCATATCCGCTGGAGGCACGGCGGATCATCGGTCGCGCAGTCGGTCTTGGGATTCCATGTTATTCCTTGCGCGCGTCTCGTATAAGGCGTTGAGGAGAGTTTTTTTATCATATAATCGATCTGGTCCACAACGGATCCTTCGATATCGAACGAGGCAAGTCTCTGGTGATACGTATAGGTCCACTTCCCCTCTTCGGGTTTTATCCAGTGGTCATGTATGCCGGCAACCACCTCTTGCCTGTAAACTTCCAGGTCTTCAAGCCCGCCCGGAAACGCTCTGTGTATCCTGGGTTCTTTCATAGGGCTATTCACGACCATGACCATGGTGGAATCTTTGCTCGGCGGGTCCGAAGGCTTATCATATTCTGTCTTTATGTCCAGCCCTTCGTTCCATGTGGCTAATACAGCTTTTTCCCATGTCTCGGGAAGGGTATCTCCCTCGACTTTCAGCACGGGGATCTCTTTGATCATCTAAAGCCTCACGATCTTTCCTTCGATTCCTTTATCGGTCACTTTAAGTATTCCATAAGTTTTAGTTTTAGCGAATATCATATCGGTCGGGCTTCCCGGATTAAAAAGAAGTACGCCGGCCTTTTTTATGTTCAGGGCAGAGTGGGAGTGACCGAAGACTATAGCGTCGACATCTCTAAATTCGCCCAGAACCGTATTCTCGAGGT
>CAZHIO010000181.1:0-3128 GCA_964532615.1 uncultured Planctomycetia bacterium | reverse complement strand
CCCAAAGCATCTGGATATTCTTCTCAGGATGATGATGGCCAGCGGGAAAGAAGCCGGCTCTGTCATCGATGATTTAGAGTCCATGTTGGACGAGAGGCTTATTGATGTTGAAGATGTTGTTTATATCGCGCGTATCTCCACCCCGAAAAAGCCCTCCAGATATTCTTCGCAGGTAAGCTCACTAATAAGAAACATGCTGACGCATAAAGATGGCTTAATAACCGGAGAAGATATAAGTGGTTTTCTATGGCATACAGTAAGAGGCCTTGAAGATACCGGCCCGTTGGCTATTAACGGCATAGCATTTGCCATGGAAGCGGGCCTGAGCAAAAAAGATATAGCGAACATGGTTGCATCCATAGAAAAAACCGGGATAAAAGAGACCGGGTATGCGCTGCGCCTGATAGGGCAGCTATTGGATTTGCGTGTAATAGCAAAAGAAGATGTTAATGAGATATTCGTGCCCCTATTGAAGGTGAATCCGGTAATGCAATATGCCGATTCCGGCACGGTGAGCAGCATAATATTTAAGGTGGGGAAGAAAAACTTTATGAACTTCATAGCGCCATTCCTGAAAGAATACGGAAAGGAGTGGGATATAAATAACCTTTTAGCTTCTATCGCCAGCATGCTTGAAGACGAAACATTGACGCCGCAGGAGATCAGGCAGTACATATTGCCGCTGGCAGAGTCGGGCGGCGGCGGCATGTGGTGGTTGATAAGAAAGATCAAAGAAGCGCTCGAAGAGAACGTGATAACCAGAAAAGAGATAACGGAATACATACTGCCGATAGCCAAAGCCTGCGGAGAGAATATTCCGGTAATTATCTATTTTTCGGGCAACGAAATAGACAATTTTTTCATTTCGGACTTCTTCAGAGATTTCGTAAAAAGACACAGGCATGACGATAAAGATAAGCTTGAGTCCGCTGTGAACAGGGAGATCACCATACCGCTTATAAGAAATGCGGTAAAAAACATGGCCGATGAATTAAATCGCAGAAGCTCGGGAAGCCCGGAGTACAGGGACTTCAAATATCTGATAAATTTATATAAAACCCGTCTGAATCTATTGCTGTCAGAGGAAGACATTGCCGTGGAATTCTTCAGGTCGGATCTGACTCAGAGTAAAAAGGTCAAGCTTATAAATCTCCTCGGCCGAAAAGGCAGTTCCGCCGCGCTCGGTATTCTCCACGCTGAGCTTAAAAGTAAGGAAGCTACCGATCATACAAGATCGGAAATATTAAGCGTGCTGGATTATATAGGCAATCAAGAGTCGTTAAAACACCTGGAAGCCTTTATAAAGAGCGCGTCCGATGGCGCTATAAGACGAAAGGCTAAACAGGTATATGTCAGCATTGCATCAAAGCCATCTTTGCAGGTAAGCGGAACCGCGTTAGATGCCCCACAGGGCATGCTGTGGTGGTTATGGGGCCCTATTATTAAGTATATGCGGGAGCGCGATGTGCATGAACGTTCAATAGCTAAGATCGTTTCATGGCTTAGCGGCCTGGAAGAGATATTCTTTAGCGGAATAATCATAGGGAGCGCCATGTCGCTAATGGGCGGATGTAACCAGCTAGCGGCACTGGCTGTAGGATCCATGGTGAGCGCCGCGATATTTCCGCTGATGCATCTTGGAGGCGTCTATTACAATAGGCATGGTAGGCTTGAAAAATCACCATCCACTCATCATGCCAGAAACGCTCTGATCTTACCCGGGCTTGCCTTAAGAGCCGTCTATATAGTTTCTTTCCTGATATCCCAGCACTTTGCTATTCCAGCAGAGCCTATTGCGCTCGTAGTCACGATGCTGGCGCACAGCCTGTATAATGTATACATTGCTCCGCGCTACAAGCTGCCTCTTGCTGTGGCTGCGGACGAAACCATGCCCGCAGTAAGCCACGAGGCAGAATTCTCCGCCACTTCCGCTCCGATCAAGTCCGTCAGAGTGCGTATACCTCCGAATTTACGCATGAAATTTAACGCCATGGAATTGATGTTAATCCCGAATAAAAAAGGCCACATCACCGCTATTAGGGCAGATATAGCAAAGTCTATATTAAAAGTTAATATTATTACTTCAGATGAAAGAACAGCCGCTATAGCTTCGATTTCCGGAGCCGAGTTTATAAAATCCGGAACATTGCTCATTCCGGCCGAAGTTTTGCAGAATATGGTGAAGTTAGATTATTGGAAAACCATCCCTAAAGAGTTTGAAGCTATTGAAGAAGGCGACCATTTTATCGTAAGGCCAGTTAATTCAGGGGACACAATACTTATCTCCCCTCGCGAACTCGAGGAGATAAGTATTGTGTCCCCTGAATTGCCTGAATTGCCCGAATTGCCCCCGAAGACGGAAGCTACAGGGGTGTCCCCAAGTGGGATGGCCCCAAGCTCAGAAGATGCGCAAAGGTTCGCCGCGCTGGACAAATTATTTGCAGACGGAATCGTGGCCAGGCCGCCTACGGATGGTTCAACGATAGTGCTTTCAAGGAACCTGTTCATAGAAGCCGGGAATGAGGATGAGCAGTTGAAACTTGACGAGATCAAGCTTGCATTAAGTCCTGTGTTGAAGACCGATAAAAACCCGAATGGCTACATTGAGATAGTAGAGCCTAAGCAATTATTCATAAGAGCCACAAACGGTTCCGCCGCTAAAGATAAATTGACAGTCGTCATGACGCAGAAAGACTGGGATAACAAGGCCATATGGAATAGTTCCGATAGGGCCGCCACGATAAAATCCAATATCCTGCTTGTGGACGATAACCTGGCAGGGAATAATTATCTGTACACGAAAGGCGTAATAGCGCTGGCGCGCGCATTTATGATGAAAGACAATAGAGAAGCCATACGGATGTATTATCAGTTGTTAGGCGGCATCACAATAGACGATGATACATTGAAACTATTGGAAGACGACCAAAATAATTATCTATTCGCGATAAAGGCAAAGGCTATATTAAAATTTATCCCGATTAAAAAGATAGACGCAAAAGAGTTTGAAGACAGAAGAATGGCTATGGAGACCTGTCTCATCGCGGCGTAACGTAATAACTTGACATCCGATTTACTGAGATTTATACTGATAACCGTAGACCGGGATAACCTGATCTATAATATAT
>CAZHIO010000180.1:0-3133 GCA_964532615.1 uncultured Planctomycetia bacterium | reverse complement strand
TTCCGCAAAGAGCCCTGTCAATAAAGCTCCGAGCATGCCGCCGACTCCGTGTACGCCGAATGCGTCTAAGCTGTCGTCGTATGCCAGCTTTAACTTAACTATAGCTACGGCGGCATAGCAGACGATAGAGACCGCCAATCCGATAACTATAGCGGACATCGCCGAGACGAAGCCTGCCGCGGGCGTTACGGCCACGAGTCCGGCGACAGCTCCGGTAGCGCCTCCAAGTATGGTCGGCTTGCCCGTTAGCTTCCATTCGATCATCATCCACATAAGCCCGGCCGCAGCAGCCGCTGTGTTTGTCGCTATGAATGCCGATACGGCGAGCTCGTTTGCGCCGAGCGCGCTGCCCGCATTGAAGCCGAACCACCCGAACCACAAGAGCGAAGCGCCCAATATAGTAAGAGGAAGGTTGTGCGGCGGCATAGGTTCGCGGCCGTATCCCCGCCTCTTGCCTAACATAAGAGCGCAGATCAGGGCCGATATGCCGGAAGAGACATGGACTACCGTGCCTCCGGCGAAATCGAGCGCTCCCATATTTTTGAGCCAGCCTCCCGCGCCCCACACCCAGTGACAGATAGGGTCGTATACGAGCGTCGCCCATAGCAGGGTAAACGCGACGTATGCCGAGAACTTCATTCGCTCGGCAAAAGCTCCGGTTATCAGGCCCGGCGTTATTACCGCAAACATCATCTGATATACCATGAATAGAAGATGCGGTATCGTAGGCGCATAATCCGGGTTTGGCGCCATCGTGACACCCTTTAATCCGGCCCATGAGAGGCTTCCTATAATATGGCCTATGTCAGGCCCGAAAGATAGGCTATATCCGAATAGTATCCATTGAATACTGATCAGGCATAGCACGAAGAACGATTGCATCATTGTCGCAAGCACATTCTTCCTCCTGACAAGCCCTCCATAAAAGAATGCCAGGCCTGGCGCCGTCATCATCATGACAAGCGCAGTCGACATCAGGACCCATGCCACATCGCCGCTATTGATCATATGCTCCTCCTTTTTTATGATACATTTTACCCATTAGAAATTATAATCTATCTGAATGGTATAAGTATCGGCATAATTCTTATTATTATAGAACTCATATCCGGCCAGCACAGATAGGTCTTTCGTTATCTGCAGCGAACCGCCCAGATTAAAAGCGCCGTATACCGATTCCGTACCCTGGTACTCAACGCATAGCCATAATTTATCGCTTATCTCTGTGATGGTTCGCTCCCATGCGCAGAATATCGCGTCCGCATCCTTGTTCCCTTCCTTATCTAATAGTAGGTTGCCGTTTCCCCAAAAGTATCCGGCCGAGACCTTTCCTAATGAAAAGTCTCTTATCTTTAGCGTCTTAGCGGTCTTTATATATGTGACGTTATAATCGGTCCTGTTTTTACTCGTTCCTATATCGTATATTCCAACCGCTATCGCCGGAAAATACGGACCGTAAGAATCTTCGGGAATGACCAATTTCCCGTTAAAATACACGGGCCAATGGTCCAGGTTTCCGTAACCTGTCTTATAATCAAATCCCGCTTCCGCTTTGAGCTTCTTAAAGGGCGATACTCCGAATTCCAACCCTTCGTCTGCTATGGTCCTGGCTCTCGATCCGTCACGGTTAGTCTCAACCGGGACGTAAACATCGGCGGTTGCGTGACCGGTCTTGAATTCCTGCACATCCGTTGACGGCGCCCATATATGAGTAGAGGCCGTGGGGTAGGCCGGGACTGTTATAAGCGCACTAAAAGCCGCGCTGATACAAACCAAGGCGAGCGTCTTTAAATATTTAAACATAAATATATCTCCTTTCAAAAAAATGGCGCCTATTGCCCGACAACGGGCCAAGAGACGCCTGAGTCAATAAATAAAAAAACGCTCTCGTGAATCGAGAACGTCATCGTATCTTTTACACTTCCTTGTGTTTTATCAAAAACCGCTCAAAACGCACAAAAAAACCGAACCTTCTTTTTAGGTCCGGACTTCGTAGTCAGCCTGCTTCTCCGCAAGGTGGATGAACTTCAATACGAAAATATTTTACCACAATCTCGTTTCATGTCAATATAAATATAAAAATATTTTATTGCGTGTAGCAGATGACCTTCTGCGAAACGATATCGGCGACGAGCTTTATGGCGGGCTTCTTTACATCAAACACCCGCACCACATCCGCGTACTTACTGTATTGAGGCACTATCTGTTTCAGAGTCGTAGGCATAGAATTAAAAAACTTATTATTTATATAAACCTCTTTATCGGTAGGGAATAGCGCAAGGTAGAATATACCCGTTTCGACAAGGTCCTGAAAAAAATGGGTGCCGAACGATATTTCCGGACTGGCATTTGCCGTGACGAATTCTATCTCTCCCAGCACCGAAATATTATTGATCTCCGCGAATGATACAGGCACGCCTAAAGACGGCGTGCTCGTCCCCCATCTCCCCGGACCCAAAAGCATGACCGACATCTTTTCCTTCCCGACATTCTGCCTGTTTAGCGCGCCGATCAGGCGGGCTATATCATATTTCTCGGACTGAGTCTTCAGATCGCAATAAGCCTTCGGAGCGACGTAAATTATCCTGTCGATCTTCTGCGAAATGTTTCCGCCTAAAAAACTTCCAGTCGTCTGAAATATTAGTTTCTCTTTCGTTATCGATTTTGGAACAGCTCCCCTGGACCCGAGCCCCTTAGTCTGCATAGGCCGGCACTGCAGAAGATTTATCTGATATCCGCCGTCTTTTCTGAAATTTACGGTAAACTCTATGTCGATCGGGTATCCGTAAGCTTCTTCAAGGGTGCGGAGGATATCCTGCATAGTCTTCCTGAACGACGTTTCCGAAACAAGCTCATCGAAGGTGATGATCCAGGCATCTTCCTGCGTTCCCATTTCGCGCAACTTCTCAGTGGCTTGATAATCCTTAGTCGCCATCAAGTCGAGCTTTATATCGATCTTTTTAAGGAGCAGTTCTCTCAGGGATATGGTCTGAAACGCGCCCTCCTTTATATTGATAAGATCGATGTTATGCTGTGAGAATTTCTGAGCGTCTTTTATTCCGGCCTGTGCTTTAAGAAGCGGTTCATCTAAGGCCACGATCCTCGGATAATCTCCTTCTACGCGGTCGACCGC
>CAZHIO010000179.1:0-3147 GCA_964532615.1 uncultured Planctomycetia bacterium | reverse complement strand
TTTTACTCTATGACTTCGGTTACTACGCCCGCGCCTACGGTGTGGCCGCCCTCGCGGATAGCGAAGCGAAGCTCTTTTTCCATAGCGATAGGGGTTATCAATACGACTTCGAAGGTAACATTGTCACCGGGCATGACCATCTCTACGCCTTTGGCCAGAGTGACCACGCCTGTAACGTCCGTTGTTCTGAAGTAGAACTGCGGACGGTAACCGTTGAAGAACGGAGTGTGGCGGCCGCCTTCCTCTTTACTTAATATATATACTTCGGCTTTGAATTTGGTATGCGGGGTTATAGAGCCGGGCTTGGCAAGGACCTGCCCTCTCTCGAGGTCGCTCTTTTCAACGCCTCTTAAGAGAACTCCTACGTTATCTCCGGCCTGGCCTGATTCAAGAAGCTTACGGAACATCTCTATGCCTGTTACCGTGCTCTTCTTTGTGGCTTTGATACCGACTATCTCGATCTCCTCGCCGACTTTTACCTGGCCTCTCTCTATCCTGCCGGTGCCTACTGTGCCGCGGCCGGTGATCGAGAATACGTCTTCTATCGGCATGAGGAAAGGCTTATCGATATCTCTCTTGGGGGCCGGTATGAATGAATCGGCTGCGGCCATGAGCTCTGTGATGCACTTAGTGGCTGCTGGGTCGGCCGGGGCGGCCATCGCTCCGAGAGCGCTTCCTCTTATAATAGGAGTCTTGTCTCCGGGGAAGTTATACTTGGTCAATAGCTCCCTTACTTCAAGCTCTACCAGGTCTACCAGCTCCTTGTCTTCTACAAGGTCCACTTTATTAAGGAATACGACTATGGACGGGACGTTGACCTGACGCGCGAGCAGTATGTGCTCTCTGGTCTGAGGCATCGGGCCGTCAACAGCGGATACTACCAATATGGCGCCATCCATCTGGGCGGCGCCCGTGATCATGTTCTTAATGTAGTCGGCGTGACCGGGGCAGTCGATGTGGGCGTAATGGCGGTTATCGGTCTCGTATTCTACGTGGGCTACGGCTATCGTAACGGTCTTGGTCTCATCCCTGACTGTGCCGCCTTTGGCGATATCGGCATAGCTCTTAACCGTCGCTTTGCCTTTCTGGGCAAGGGTGGCGAGGATGGATGCTGTCAGCGTTGTCTTTCCATGATCGATGTGACCGATGGTACCGATATTAACGTGAGGCTTGGATCTTACGAACGCTTCTTTTGCCATAAAAATTCCTCCGATTTAATTTATAAGTCCTACTTGCGCAACTTGGTTCTGCCGCTTGTCTCGATGATCTTTTCCGAGAGATTTTTCGGTACTTCCTGATAGAACGAAGGTTCCATTGTATATGATGCGCGACCTTGAGTCAAGCTCCTTACATTAGTCGCGTATCCGAACATCTCGCTCAGCGGAGCCATACCTTTAATAACTTTAAGGCTTCCTCTGTCGTCTATAGCTTCTATCTTTACCCGACGGGAGCTGAGGTCGCCGACAACGTCTCCCATGTAATTATCCGGAGTGACGACTTCGAGTTTCATTATGGGTTCCAGGAGCACAGCCTTCCCGTTCTTCATCCCTTCGTTAAAACCTAATATCGCGGCCATATGAAACGCAAGATCTGAGGAATCGACTTCATGGAATGACCCGTCAATGAGTTTAACGTCGACATCGTCTACCGGATAGCACGCCAGGCATCCGCTCTGAGCGGCTTCGATAACACCTTCTTTGACGGATGAGATGAACTCTCTGGGGATTGCGCCGCCTATGATCTTGCTTTCGAATACTATTCCGGTACCCTTCTGCCCGGGAGCTACGTCGAAGACGACGTGACCGTATTGACCTCTACCGCCTGACTGTTGTATGAACTTACCCACTGCCCTGCTGGCTTTGGTAATAGTCTCTTTATATGCTACTTGAGGTTTGTCAACGCTGGCGGCTACGGCGAATTCTCTGAACATGCGGTCTATTATTATTTCAAGGTGAAGTTCGCCCATACCGCTTATGATCGTCTGCCCGGTCTCTTTATCATATCTCACCCTAAACGTCGGGTCCTCATCGCAGAGCCGGTTTAAAGCGACTCCGAGTTTTTCCTGATCCGCCTTCGTCTTAGGCTCAATAGCCATAGATATTACCGGCTGTGGGAAATGAATGGCTTCTATCATGATCGGATGATCTTCCTTACAGATCGTCTCTCCGGTTGTGGATTCTTTGATACCAACCAGGGCCACGATATCTCCCGCGCGGGCCTCCTGCGCTATCTCCTGTTTATTGGCGTGCATCTTCAGTATCTTGCCTATGCGCTCTTCCTTGCCTCTCTTTGAATTATAAACATGGTCACTCGGCTTTAATACTCCGGAATATATTCTCGCATAAGCAAGTCTACCGACGAACGGATCGGAGACTATCTTGAATACGAGCCCGCAGAGGCTGTCATCCACAGAAGTCTGTCTTACCTCCTCAAGACCGCTATCGGGATTGATGCCTTTGATAGGAGGTATATCTAAAGGACATGGTAAAAAATCGACTATAGCGTCTAATAGAGGTTCCAGGCCCTTGTTCTTCATTGAAGAGCCGCACAGTATAGGAATTATCTTCGCGCTTATGGTCGCCCTTCTGATAGCGTCTCTCAGCTCATTCGGATAGATGCCCTGCTCATGCAAATATCTATCCATAACCATCTCATCGGCCTCACCCAGCTTTTCTATTAATAGATGGCGGTAATGACTGGCTTTCGCCTTCAGCTCTTCCGGGATCTCGGTAACATCGAATCCGGACTTCCCTTCATCGCCTTTATATATGATCGCTTTCATCGTTATCAGGTCTACGACGCCGACATAATCACCTTCGGCTCCTATCGGCATCTGGATCGGAAGAGGATTTGCGCCCAGTCTATCGCGCATCTGTTCGATGACCCTGAAGAAATCCGCTCCGGTTCTGTCCATCTTATTGATAAAAGCTACGCGGGGAACATGGTATTTATCGGCCTGTCTCCATACGGTTTCGGACTGTGGCTGAACTCCTCCGACCGCGCATAGCACAATTACCGCGCCGTCCAGAACTTTAAGAGAGCGCTCAACCTCAACCGTGAAATCGACATGTCCCGGAGTATCTATTATATTTATATTCTTGTCTTTCCAGAAACATGTCGTAGCGGCGCTGGTTATAGTTATGCCGC
>CAZHIO010000178.1:0-3149 GCA_964532615.1 uncultured Planctomycetia bacterium | reverse complement strand
CACCAGGGGGCCCGGTGATCTGGGATTAGACCCCAGAAAATGCAAGAAAGCCACAATATTCATTATAGCGGATAAGATCGCTCTCTATCCTAAAGAGTTCTATCAGAAAGGCTTAGCAATAGTTACGGCTAAGACCAGACGTAACTATCCGCAATCTCTCGACCCCAGGATAAAGAGCCTGAATTATCTGAACAATATATTAGCTAAGATAGAGGCGATAAAAGCGGGTACGGACGAGGCGATAATGCTGACCCATGACGGTTATGTAGCCGAGTGCACCGGAGATAATATATTTATGGTCAAAAACGGCGAGCTTATGACGCCGCCTGTGAGCGTCGGCGCTTTAGAAGGCATCACCCGTGATGCGGTAATAAACCTTGCCAAGAGAGTCGATATAAAATTCTCCGAAAAGATGCTTCGTATGGATGATCTGTATAACGCGGATGAGGTATTTTTGACCGGCACCGCCGCTGAAATAATTCCCGTGATATGTATTGATAAGCGCAAGATCGGCAGCGGTTCACCCGGAGGCTTAACACTGAGGCTCAGGGACGAGTTCAGGCTATTGACTAAAATCGACGGAGTCAGGTACTAAAAATAAGGGTCCGATCATGCTCTGTAATGTATGCGGTAAGAATGAAGCGACGGTGCATCTTACCGAGATAGTTAATGAAAAGATGACGAAACTGCATCTCTGCGAGGATTGCGCGAAAGAGAAGGGTGCGGAGATGGAGGAGCATTTCGGCATGAGCGATCTCCTGGCGGGCCTTGCGGATCTCAGTTCAAGCGCCGAGTCAGGAGCCGCGAACAGCATTAAGTGCGCGTTGTGCGGATTCACGTACCAGGATTTTAAGAAGACCGGCAGGCTCGGCTGCGGGGATTGTTACGAGGCTTTTAAAAAACAGCTCGATCCGCTTTTAAAAAGGATACATGGCGCGAACCGCCATATCGGAAAGGTGCCTCTCATGGTTGGAAAGACCGTAAAAGAGAACAAGACGTTGCAGGATTTGAAAGCTCAGATCGAGAAGGCGATAACCGCGGAAGAGTTTGAGGAAGCCGCCAGGCTCAGAGACGCCATTAAAGAGCTCGAGGGTAACAGCGGTAATAAGAAATAATGACGATAGACGATCTTTTAAAACAGGATAGCGAGTGGCTTAAAGGGACCGGCCCGAGCGCCGATATCGTAATGTCATCGCGAACCCGTCTTGCGCGCAACATTGAGAAGAAGCCTTTTTCTAACAGAGCCGCGGGTAAAGATCTCGAGGAAGTATTGATCCGGGTTAAAGACGCCGCTCTCTCTACGAAGTTCTTAAAGAACGCAGAGTTCTTCCGGCTTAAGGACTTAAGCGAGATCGACAGGCTATTCTTGGTCGAGAGGCATTTGATGAGTCCGGAGCACTCCAGAAATGTGGAGCATAAAGGCCTCATAATCGATCCGAAAGAGATCGTGAGCATAATGATCAATGAGGAGGATCACCTAAGGATACAGGTATTGCAGTCGGGATTAAATCTGAAAGAGTGCTGGAGGATAGTAGACGAGATAGATACAGATATATCAAAGAGATTGCCCTACGCTTATCTGCCGAAATGGGGGTATCTTACGGCATGTCCTACAAATTCCGGTACGGGCTTAAGAGGTTCCGTGATGCTCCATCTGCCCGCCCTGGTATTTGTCGGGCAGATCAATAAGATACTTCAAGCCATAGCGAAATTAGGGCTTAACGTCAGGGGATTTTACGGAGAGGGTACGGAAGCGACAGGGAATATATTTCAGGTATCGAACCAGGCTTCGATGGGAATGACGGAAGACGATCTTATAGACAGTATTAATAAGATAATAAACCAGGCGCTAAGCCGGGAGGAGACGACCAGAAAGTCGTTCATACTGAAGAATAGAGAGGCTCTCACGGACCGCGTGTCGAGAGCTTATGGTACGCTGAAGAGCGCTCATATAATCTCCAGCAACGAGACGATAACTCTCCTTTCGGCAATACGCCTCGGCGTGGATCTAGGCGTGGTGAAGAACCTCGACAGGAGAATGGTCAACGAGCTCTTCATACTGACTCAACCGGCGCATTTACAGAAACTTGAAGGCAAGGCTCTGAATCCCAACGAGCGTGACATAAAACGGGCGGATCTGATCCGCGAGAAGATTAGATAAGGATTCCATTACGGAGGATAGTTAAAGATGCCGATGTTCAATCGTTTCACCGAAAGAGCGAGGAAAGTTATACTGTTGGCCAAAGAGGAGGCCAAAAGGTTCAATCATGATTATATCGGCACGGAACACATACTGCTTGGACTAGTAAGAGAAGGTGAAGGGGTCGCCGCCGCGGTTCTTGCGAGCTTCGGGCTTAGCCCCGATAAGATAAGGCTTGAGGTAGAAAAATTAGTACAGCCCGGCCCGGCAACTGTTGTTTCCGGAGATCTTCCATTTACGCCTAAAGCCAAGAAAGTGATCGAGCTCGCCATTGATGAGGCGAGAACTCTCGGGCATAACTATATCGGAACCGAGCATCTTCTTCTGGGGCTTATCAGAGAAGGCGAAGGGGTGGCCTCTCAGGTGCTTATGAATTTGGGATTGGAGCTCGATAAGGTAAGGGATGAGGTTATGAACCTGCTGGGATCCGAGGTGCCCGGGTACGAAGCCGGCCAGAAGGTATCACAGGCGAAGACCCCGGCGCTCGACGCGTTCGGCCGCGATCTGACAAAACTTGCCAAAGAAGATAAGCTCGATCCGGTTATCGGAAGAAAGAATGAGATAGAGCGAGTAATACAGATTTTGTCGAGGCGCACAAAGAATAACCCGGTGCTTTTGGGCGAGGCCGGAGTAGGAAAGACCGCTATAGTCGAGGGCCTGGCATCCATGATCATATCGGGAGAGGTGCCTGAGACCCTTAAGGATAAGCGCATCATTATACTGGATTTAGCTCTGATGGTAGCCGGAACCAAATACAGGGGCCAATTCGAGGAGCGGATAAAAGCGGTGATGGACGAAATAAAGCGCTCTAAAGATACGATCATATTTGTCGATGAGCTGCATACCCTTGTCGGCGCCGGAGGGGCGGAGGGCGCTATTGACGCTTCGAATATCATGAAGCCGGCGCTTTCGCGCGGCGAGATACAATGCATCGGGGCCACGACGCTTA
>CAZHIO010000177.1:0-3156 GCA_964532615.1 uncultured Planctomycetia bacterium | reverse complement strand
CATACTCGTTATTATTACAATTCCCTTCCTACCGCTGTGGCAACTTTTCTTATCTCGCTCATAAGTTTGGTGAAATTTTCGGGGTAGAGAGATTGCTCACCGTCCGACATAGCCTCTTCCGGATTAGGATGCACTTCTATTATAAGCCCGTCCGCTCCGGCGGCTATACCGGCTTTCGCGCACGGCGAGACGTATCCCCATTTGCCCGCGGCATGAGACGGGTCTATTATTATCGGCAGATGACTCAAACTCTTCACTACCGGCACCGCGTTAATATCGAGCGTAAATCTTGTCGAGTCCTCAAAGGTCCTTATACCTCTTTCGCACAGAATCACTTTAAAATTACCCTCGGCCAGTATGTACTCCGCAGCCATCAGAAGCTCTTTTATGGTGCTGGCCATCCCGCGCTTTAATAGAACCGGCTTCTTCGTCTTACCGACCTCCCTCAGCAGATTGAAGTTCTGCATATTGCGCGCGCCTATCTGTATTATATCCGCGTATCTGCATATAAGATCGATATCGCGTATATCCATCAGCTCGGTAACCACCCTTAACCCGGTGGCGCTTCTGGCCTCGGCGAGAAATTTCAACCCCTTCTCTCCCATGCCCTGAAAGGCATACGGAGATGTCCTGGGTTTAAAAGCCCCGCCGCGGAGAATGGTAGCGCCGGCGCTCTTCACCTTTTTGGCGATCTCGAGCAGAAGCTTCTGGTTTTCTACCGAACACGGCCCCGCCATTACTACGAGCTTCGCCCCTCCGACCTTTACTCCGCCGCCGACGTCCACTACGCTATTCTCTTTTTTGAAATCGCGCGAAGCCAGTTTATAAGGCTTCAATATCTGCATCACCTTTTCAACGCCGGGGAATACCTCGAGCGGCTGGGTTCTGATCAGATCTTCTTCGCCTATTATGCCGACTATCGTACGCTCCACGCCTTTCGATATCCATGGCTTCAGGCCAAGCTTCTTTATCCTGGCCACAAGATGGTTTAAATCTTTCTTGGTCGCGTCCGGACGCAGAACTATTATCATCTTCTATCTCTCCGATCCTGTGTAAGCACACTCTCCAGCGCCTCTAAAAACTCAGTATTTTCAGCGCGCGTTCCTATGGTTACGCGTATATATCTATCGAGTCCCCACGCCTTCATATCCCGCACTATGACGCCTTTTTTAAGGAGGGCTTCGAAGACCCTCTTGCCGTCTCTCTCCACGTCTACCATAACAAAGTTCGTAGCGCTCCGTACGAACTTCAGGCCGATCCTGCGAAAGCCGGAATACAGGAACTCTTTTTCCCTTTTGACATGGGCCAGCGTCTTTCTTAAAAACGCTTTATCGTCAATCGCCGCGGCCGCGCCGGCCTGCGCCAATAAATTAACGTTGAACGGTTCCCTGCTTCTCTCCATATAGCCTATAGTCTCAACACCGGATAGCCCATACCCTATTCTCACTCCGGCCAGACCGTACGCCTTGGAGAACGATCTGCCTACGATGACTCCGGGCCTTCCGAGATAATCTATCCCGTTGGGATAATCCCTATATGCGCTATCGGCAAATTCAAAATAAGCTTCGTCGATAAATACTATAACATTCTTGGGCAATCCTTCGAAAAACAGATCCAGCTCTCTTTTTGAAACATAAGTCCCGGTCGGATTGTCCGGGTTAGCTATAAAGACCATCTTTGTCTTATCCGTTATAGCTTCTTTCATCGCTCTGAGATCGTATCTCAGGTCTTTATCGAGAGGCACCGATACTATCGTCGCGTCCGCAAGCTTACAGAATATTTCATACATCAGGAATGTCGGCTGCGCGATTATCACTTCATCGCCCCTTCCGACAAAAGTCCTTATGGCGATACCTATAACCTCATCGGAACCGTTGCCGAATATTATATTCGGCTCACCTATGCCAAGGCTCTTAGATATCTTCTTGCGCAGATAGAAACTTAAAGAATCCGGATACCGGTTTATCTCTTTTAAGGCTCCGCGGATGGCCGCCAAAGCTTTAGGGGACGCTCCGAGACAGTTCTCGTTGGAAGCCAGCTTTATTACCTCTTTTAAGCCAAGCTCCCTCTTAACTTCCTCTATCGGCTTGCCGGGAGTGTACTGTTTAACGCTCAGTATGTTCTGCCTGACTAAATTTCTCATATCTCTTTTTTCCAGCGTTTAGCGGATAGGAAAATACCTATACGTTCTAAACTAAATATTATCTCCGACCGGATACGACCCAAGGATCTTCATATAGCTTGAGGACTTTTTAAGTTCGCGCAGGGCGCTGTCAACTTTTGTATCGCGGTAATGCCCTTCCAGGTCTACGAAGAAGTAGTACTCCCAGGCTCTGACCTTTGACGGTCTCGATTCTATCTTGGTCATGTTTATGCGATGCCTCTTGAACGGGACCAGCATATCGTGCAAAGCTCCTGATCTGTCTTTTACCGAAAACATGATAGAAGTCTTATCGTGCTTTGTGGGGTTAGCCCCGATCTTGCCTATCACCATGAAACGCGTGACATTATGACAGCTATCTTCTATCGAAGGAGAGAGTATCTTTAAGTTATATTTCTTAGCCGCGAGCTCACTGGCTATGCAGGCGCACCCGGGCTTTTTCGATACGATCTCCGCAGCCTTCGCCGTGCTCGAAACCTCTATAAGTTCGACTCCCGGGAGATTGGCCTCCAGCCAAAGACGGCACTGGGCGAATACCTGAGATTTAGAATATACTTTATTTACTCTTTCGATATCGGACTCTTTTGAAATGAGGTTATGCGCTATATCTAAGTATATCTCGGAGCATACCTTAAGATCCGAATCTATGAACATGTCCTGAGTATGCGTTATGGCCCCGTCGATGGAATTCTCTATCGGCACGACTCCGTAATCGGCTCTGCCTTTTTCGACTTCCGCGAATACGTCGGTTATTGTCCCGCATCCCTTATAGTTTACGCTGGCCCCGAACTTTTTCATGCTTGCCAGATGCGTGAATGTGAACTCAGGTCCAAGGTAAGCTATCTTTATAGGATGCTCTATAGATAGAGCCGACGACATGACTTCTCTATATATGGCTTTTAACGCACTGGGCGATATCGGCCCTTTATTCTTCGCTATAAGCTTATCATACACATCTTTTTCACGTTCCGGGGCGTATATGGCTGATTTCGACT
>CAZHIO010000176.1:0-3192 GCA_964532615.1 uncultured Planctomycetia bacterium | reverse complement strand
GAAAAGGTCGCTCGCTCTTTTTGGCATACAGTAGTAATAGAGCCAAAAATCCATGCCCGCTCGCGACTTTTAAGCCCCGCTCAACACCTTCCTAAACGGGTTACCAAAGCCCCTTTTTGGCGTCTCTGGCGGAGCGCTCCAGCTTCCTGAAATAGTCAGCATACTTTACGTTGGGGGGTATGGTCATGACCTGTCCGTACCCCTCCTCTATTATCTTCGCGTTGACGAACGTGCCGTCCTCCAGATATACATATGCCAGAAGCCTGCCGTATCTGTCACGCTTTTCCACATCATATTCCAACCTCACCTTCTTATTCATGCAAAGATCTTTTGTGAAGATTGAGGCTTTCGCTCCTAATGACTGTATCGTCTTTATATCCTTACCGCTCTTCTTCGAGTCCCTTAAGAGTTTTTCGCTGTAATGAACCTCGGGAGTGTCCACTCCTATCAGCCTGATCTTTTGGTCTCCGGAAACCCTTAAAGTATCGCCATCGACCACTTTGGTAACATAGTACGTTTCGTCATTGACCGGATTATGCGTATTTGAAATTAAAGATAAATTCTTAATGAACAGATAGATCACCGCCGTTATTATCAGTGCTATAACCTTGATATGTTTGAGCTCTTTTGGTATTCTTGCCATAAATTGCCTCTTCATAAGAAGAGCCTCTCTCCCGATCCCGATTGGATCAGGCCAAGAGGCTCTTGTGATAAAATATTAAAGCTTATTTACTCTTCGCCTGCGAGTCGGCTTTAGCTACCGGCTTCGCGACAGCCGCGGCCGGCTGAATAACCTCAGTCTCTTTTACGGGATGTTTGACTTTTATCCACATGCCTGAATTGGCAATCCACACATCGCCCGTAATACGATCTATCTTTGCGGCTATAGGAGAGTTTATTACTATATCATATCGGAATTCCAATATAAATAACGCCGCCAGCACGAGAACAACTAAAGGCCAAATGACATTCTTCATAAGGAGCGCTCCTTTTTCGGTATTAATAGTATGTCTCTTCTTCCGAAACTAATTTCCCGTTAGCGTCATACTTCTTAACGATCTTCTTCTTCCCCTCACCGGAGCCCGCAGCCTCTTCCGACACCTGGATATTCTGGAGCTGTGACGTAGCCTGCGGCTGATACTGCTGCTGGTAAGCCTGGGGTTGCTGGTATTGCTGCTGATACTGTTGTTGGGGCGGATACTGCTGTTGAGGCGGCACTCTGCGGTACACTCTTCTTCTCTGTTGCGGCGGCTGAGTGATGGTATCTAAAAGCGCGTTACCTATAACAGCCGTCCCTGCGCCTATCAGTGCGCCCTTGCCGGCATTGCCGCCGGACATGCCGGAAGCGAGAGCTCCTGTGCCGGCTCCCACAAGGCCCTGCTTAAGCACCTTGGAAGAACTGGACTCCTGAGGAGGCTCCTCGTAATAATAGTCTTCCGGGGAATCTGCATAATAGTAGTCATCGGGCGGCGGCGCGCTCCTGCGGGAGGATGACGAAGAAGACGGCCCTGTAATAGCGTCGAGCAGCGCGCTTCCTATGACCGAAGTCCCGGCTCCTATCAATGCCCCCTGCCCGGCATTGCCTCCGGACGCCGAGGACGATATCGCTCCTACGCCGGCGCCAAGAAGCCCCTGCTTCAGCACATTCCGCGTACTGTCATCGTCCTGAGAGTAAGCGCATGAAATAGAGACGCCGCAGATAAATAGTATCGCGATAGTAACATACCAGAATTTTTTTAAGCTCATATTGCTCCTCTCTTCTTTATAAAAATATCATACATTAATTCTTCCGATAATTCAATACTTCTCTCGGGAATATATTGCCGACACCGAGGATGCAATTCGGGTCAAAAGCCTTCTTGATCATCACCATCTCTTTTATGCATCCGGCGCCGTACATCTCCAGAAGCAGCTTATGTTTTAACTTTCCTATGCCGTGCTCAGCCGAGACGGCACCGCCCAAAGAGACGCCTTTCTTTACAAGCTTCAGAATAATATCACCGGCTAAAACCGCCTCTTCTTCGGATTTGGGCATGATATTAACATGGACGTGATTTTCGCCTAAATGTCCGAATATTAAATACCCGATCGGGTTCTCTTTAAATGTGTCCGAATAGAATTTCATCATTTCGTATGATTTAGTGTCGGGGACGGCTATATCCGTACTGAATTTACGAAAACCGTACTTTCTTATGATCTCATTGACTCCCTCGGGCACGGCATACCGCAATCCGGTAAATTTTTCGGCCTCGCTCTCGGTCATGGCGACCCATGTATCATCCAGCGACGCTCCGCATCTTCCGATCAGCGCCAGCCATTTATTCAATACCTCTTCTTCCTCTTCGGCCGAAGACGCGTCCTGCTCAAAGAATATAGCGCTCTCGGCCGAATCCGGAATATTGGGATGCTTCGGCCTTAATAAGGCCAGCGTATTTTTGTCAAAATATTCTATCGACAGCGCGTCGATGCCTCTTGAGCCTTTATCGATCCTGTTTGCCTTGGACAGATCCCTGGCCTCTATCGCGAACTTCCAGGCATCTTCCTCTTTATTGAAGAAGACGAATGAGCTCAATATCTTATAAGGCCTATTCACAAGGGCAAGCCCTACCTCTACTATAATCGAAAGAGTCCCCTCCTGCCCTATAAAGAGATCTATGGCATCCATGCCGTCTTTAGCGTAGTATCCGGAAGAGCTCTTGACCTCGGGCATCTTGTAAGCAGGGATCGGCACCTCTATATAACGGCCCTTGCTTATCGCGATCCTGGAATTATTGCGCGATAAGGTGATATCGCCCCGGCGGAGATCCAATATAGACCCGTCGGCGAGAACCATCTTAAGCCTCTTTACGTAATTTCTGGTTGGTCCATACTTAAAGGATCTGGAACCGGAAGCATTGGTAGCTACGGTTCCGCCGACAGACGCATTGCTTTCTGTAGGATGAGACGCATAGAACAGGCCTTCTCTCTCGAGAGCTTTCCTGAGCTCGTCCACCGAAGCTCCGGCCTGCAGATTAGCGCGCCCGACGCTTACGGAGACATCGATTATCTTATTCAATCTCTCTAAAGAAAGAACTGTGCCTCCGAAAGGTATCCTCGAACCCGTAGTGGCTGTGCCGCCGCCGGATACAGTCACAGGGGTCTTATCGCAGTCGGCCTGCCTTATAAAAGCGGATAACTCTTCGACGCTCTCAG
>CAZHIO010000175.1:0-3204 GCA_964532615.1 uncultured Planctomycetia bacterium | reverse complement strand
AAAGCCCCGCTACGCCGCTTGCATTATCGTCTGCCCCGGGACCGCAATAAGAGTCATAATGCGCGCCGACTACAACTATCTCGCTCGGGTATTTTACTCCCTCCTTTACGGCTATAATATTACTTATTTCTTTGTCACCGACGACATAATGTTCCAGTCTGACCTTGTACCCATAGGATTCCAATTCTTCACATATATAAATTTTCGCTTTCTCTAAGTTCCAATAATTAGCTATATCGCGCTTACCTATCTCATGCGAAAGCTTGTATACATGACGTTTCAAGTTATCGGTAATTATTAGCATGGTCTTTTGATATATCTTTTGTTAATAAAAAGGTGTCTGTCCGCTTTTTCACTCCAATTTAAGTCAATTAGTGCGGTAGGGGTCACGGGATTGGCACAAATACCGTATGCGCTACATATCAAGTAGATTTTGCCAGTTGTATACAGCCACATCTTTGGAGATAGTGAAATCTTTATCAGAGCGTGAAATTATAGCGCATCCTTTGACATTCTTTATCTCTCGCTTAGCCCTAACAAGAGTCGCGGCATGTTTTTCAGTTATTGTGGCTCCTGACTTTATCTCAAACAGGAAAAGTCCTTGCCCGGATTCTACAACAAGATCCACTTCAAAACCGTCTCTCGTGCGCAAATAGAATAAAGATCCCATGTCGCCTGAATGTAAAAATCTTTTCCAAAAGTCTACAACGATGAATGTTTCAAATAATGCCGGAAAAGAAGGGCCATTCATGAGCACGTCTTTTGATTTTATTCCCATGAGATAACATGCTATAGCGGTATCTGTGAAATATATTTTAGGGCTTTTGATCAGTCTCTTACCTATATTTTTATAGTAAGGATAAAGCAATAGAACCTGGTAGCCCGTTTCCAGTAAAGAAAGCCACTTCTTTGCAGTCGGCACAGATATGCCAACTTCTTTGGCCATCTCTGAAAGGTTTAAGATCTGCCCTGTTCTTGCCGCGCAGATACGGACAAATCTTTCAAATTCGCCGAGATCTCCGACTTGCGATAAGTTACGTATATCACGCTCAAGATATGTCGCGACATATGAACTGCACCATAGATTGATATCTACTCTTTTATTTGAGCACGGTTCGGGATACCCGCCCCTTAGTAGGACGGGTCCGATACTTGTGCTTTCCTTAATATTTTCGATTCCACCATGGAGACGTTTCAATAAACCGGCCATATCCAAAGATGACGCTCCATGCCCGGCGCTTTCAGCAAAAGAAAATGGCAGCAAAGATAATATCGCGGCTCGGCCGGCAAGCGATTCGCTCACGCCCTTCATGAGTGTAAAATTCTGAGATCCTGTTAAAAACCAATGTCCGGGAGTGCGCTTATTATCTATCGCTGATTTAATATATGGCAACAGTTCCGGAACATTCTGGATTTCATCCAATATCTTCGGACCGGGATAGTCTGACAGAAAAAGCTTAGGATCTTCTTTGGCTCGCATGCGCACATCAGGATCTTCGAGGCTCAGATATGCGTGCGTAGACTTGAGAATGTTTTTAATCAGAGTGGTTTTGCCGGACTGGCGGGGCCCGGTCAGAACCACCGATGGGAATGTCTTTGCCGCCTTTTTTATGGTCTTGGTTATCGTGCGCTCTATCATACTTATTAAGTATACCCTGCATTTTTAATATTGCAAGTTAAATTTTACGTATTAAAATTATGCGGCTTTCTTGATGCTCTCTTCTATGATCCTATTCAGCGTCCCGATCTGATTAACGTCTATCCTCCTGACGGGCAGGGTAAACAGCAGGATCTTGGCCAACTCATTGATATCGGTTTTGTCTGTCGTATAGTCTTTACCTGTTATTGTCTTATAGGCACTGATAAGGCTAGCTATACTGCCTGTCCGGAGAGCTCGTAAGGCCAGGATGATTCCTTCGATCTGGATTATCTCGCCTTCTCCTTCCCTATCAAACGCCAGAGCTTGCATTCCTAGCTTCTGGATACCTTCAACGAATTCTTTCTTTGGGCAGGCAACGTCGAATTGAACCCTATAGCCCTGATAGTCAGATTCGATTTGTCTCTTTAGCTCTGATAGTTTTGCCATGAATTCCTCGGCATTATTTGGGTCTTTAACTGAAAGGGCTACCACTTTCTCACCGTACTTTGGGTCTCTCATTTTCACTTCAAGCCTGTTCAAAACACCTTCTTTTAACTGCATATCAGGAAGTATTGAATCTGTGACGATGTGGCAAATCATGGTTTTATCTTCAATGGTTCTGGTGAGCTTGAGATTTTCACTATGAATTCTATCGGCTTCAGCTTGAACTGATAGCTGTGCATCCGCAGCCGGCGGCGATTCCTTTTCCGGTTCGCCTGCAGCGCTTTGTCTGCTATCTTCCGGATTCGGAATATGCTGCATTGCAGCCTCAATAGATTGCTTTCCTATATAGGGTGGCAGATATGGCGACACCCTATTAAGCCGTTCAAGTGTGGCTGTATCAGCTCTTACAATAGCAGCGTTTCTTATGGCATATAGCCTGTGTGATACGGCGCGTTGACTTATGCCGAGGGCTGTCGCAGCTTTTGGCTGATTACCATTTGAGTTTTCTAAGGCATTAAGCGTATCTTCTGTATAGTCTGGTAACGGTGATAACGCCTTATTAAGACGCTCAAGTGTAGTGGTGTCATTTTTTTCGACAGCGGCTTTTCTTATAGCTTGTATTCTATATGATATGGTTGACTGGTCTATACCAAGAATACCCGCTGCTTCTAATTGGTTGCCTCTCACTGTCTCCAATGCTTTTAATGTTTCTTCCGTAAAGACCGGCAACAATGACAGCACCTTATTAAGACGCTCAAGTATTATTGTGTCATTATTTTTAATAGCAATTCTTCTTATGGCTTTTATTCTTCGCGATATAGCTTGTTGGCCTATACCAAGAATGCGAGCCGCGTTTGTTTGATGGCCTTGCGCCTTTTCCATAGCACTTAGTGTTTCTTCTGCAAAGAAAGAGAATGGCAGGATTTTATGAAGACGTTCTAGCGTAATTAGATCGTTATTTTCCGTGGCAATTTTTTCTATAGTGCGCACCCTACGTGATATACCCGATTGAGTCATGCCAAGGGCCCTGGCAGCTTTTGATTCGTTACCTCTCGATACTTCCAATGCTTTTAATGTCTCTTCTGTATAAGACGGCAAATCTTTATTGGATTCTGACAACG
>CAZHIO010000174.1:0-3205 GCA_964532615.1 uncultured Planctomycetia bacterium | reverse complement strand
TTGCGTTCTCTGCCGCCGGCAACTTCCACATCGGCAATGCCGTTAACTCGTTTCAGCGCTTCTTTTATATTCTCATCGACGATCTTTCTTATCTCCTCAGTCGTGCGCCTTAAGCTGGTCACCGCGACAATAACAATAGGAACGTCGGAGCGTTTGAATTGCGCTATGATCGGCTTCTCTATCTCTTTGGGCAGTTTATTCTTGACGCGCGCGAACTTTTCGCGGACTTCGAGCGCGGCGAATTCCATCGGTATTCCCGGCTCAAAACTCAATACGACCGTGGACTCGCCTTCTTTGGATATCGACAGCATCTCTTCGAGATGCGATACGGTACCCACGCCTTCCTCGACGAGCTTAGTCACCATCGATTCGACTTCGGTGGGCGGAATACCTCCGCGGACTTCGATTATTATGCTTATCTCGCCGAAACTTATATTGGGATAGAGCTCAACCGGCAGCTGCATAAGGCACACTATTCCCAATAATAAAAGCACGCAGTAGATCATGAGCATCGTAATAGGTTTGTTTATGGAAAAAGATGGAAGGCTCACTTAAGTAATATCCTTTTTTAGATAAGCCTCAACCTTGCTTTGGCGCACGGCCGCTGCATGCGATAGATGGCTAAGGGATATGGCGGGGCTCATCGGCTAACTCTTCTTAAAGAATCTTTTAACTACGTCTATAACTCCGAGATATACGGTGGGTATTACTACAAGTGTCAGGAACGTAGCTACAGTAAGGCCGGCCATAACGGTTATCGCCATGGGAGCGCGCAACTCAGAACCCTCACCGCCTAAAAACGCCATAGGCGCGAGACCGAGAATAGTAGTCATTGCTGTCATTAATATAGGCCTGAGCCGCACCTTACTGGAGTATACGGCCGCGTCCCGCACAAGCATCCCTTTGGACCGGTTAATATTGATATAATCCATCAAGACGATCGCGTTATTGACCACTATGCCTCCGAGTATACCGACCCCCATAAGAACGTAGGCGCTTACGCTCGTCCTTGTTATGAAGAGGCCGACCGAAACGCCTATCAGCGAGAGAGGTATCGTGAACATTATTATGAGAGGCTGCCACAAGCTCTCAAACAACGCCGCCATCACCATGTATACCAGAAGGAACGCGGCTATAATGGCGTTCTGCATACTGTTAAACGAAGCCTTCATATCTTCAGTCTCACCGGTAAGTTTCACGTAATAATTCTTCGGAGTATTAAGAGCCGCGAGCATCGCGTTGACATCGGTAACAACGTCTTTGACCGGCCTTTCGTAGACGTTAGCGTAGACGGTTACTATTCTCTCCTGGTTAAGCCTCCTTATCTCGCTGGGCCCTTTACCGCGGCCGAAAGACGCTACGCTCGATAACTGCACTCTCACGCCTGAAGGCGATTGTATCTCAAGCCTGGAGAGCTTATTAAAATCATTCCGGTCCTCCACTCTAAGCCTTATCCTTATATCGTACTCTTCGCCTTTCTGCTTAAATTTGCTCGCTATGTACCCCTTAAGCCCTATCAATGCCGTTTGCGCGATATCCGTCACGGAGAGGCCATATATGGAGGCCTTGTCTTTATCTATGAATACTTTTGTCTCGGGAGACGGGTCCGAAAGATTATTCTTTATTCCGTAAACGCCTTCGATGACGCCGAGCTTCCTCTGCACGTCCAGAGCGATACTTCCGAGGGTCTTAAGATCGGTTCCTTTTATTTCTATGGTAACAGGAGCCTGCGCCGACATCCCTGACGCAAGAACATTCTCCTGGAGTATATATTCCACATTTGCGCCTTCCAGGTCCGTCTTCTCAAATTTGTCTTTTATTATCTGGACCACGTCAGCGCTCTTAAGTTTTCTCTTCTTCTTAAGTCCAACCACCAGCTCCGCCTGGTTGGCTCCGAGACGTTCGACTATGCTCTTTGTCGACGATTCTTTTGTGGAACCGACTGTCGTACTGACAGATTCCGTCTCCGGTATAGTGAGAATGAATTTTTCTGCTTTTTCCGAGACTCTGTTAGTAACATCCAGTCTTGTCCCGGCCGGAAGATTGATCTTTATCGTGAACTGGCCTTGATCGACTTTCGGCATCAGCTCTTTATCCATGAACGCAAAGAGTATCAAACTCACCGCGAAGACTATCATCGTATAAAATAGATATTTGCCCTTCTTGTTGACGAATTTTTCCAGTACATTTGTGAATGCGCCTCTGAGCTTGGACGTCGTAGCCGCTTTATCTATCACCTCGAGATTGTCGTCGTTATCTACGGTCATTCCTTTGCCCACGCGGATTCCGCGGGACGCGAGAAGAGGGACTATGGTAATAGACGCTATGAGAGAGGCTAATAGCGAGAAACAGACTGTGAGCGCGAAGTCCTTCGATATCTGCCCGATTATGCCTATTACGAATATGAGCGGAAGAAAAACGACCACAGTAGTAAGCACTGAACCGGTAACCGAGACAAATACCTCGTTTGCCCCTTCTATGGCGGCCGTCTTCTGATCCTTGCCCATCTGCATATGACGGAAAATATTTTCGACGACAACGATAGCGCAGTCGACAAGGCTTCCTATGCCGAACGCAAGCCCTCCCAGCGACATCATATTGATCGATATCCCGGAAAAGAACATCAGCGCGAATGTCGCCATGACCGATATCGGTATAGTAAATGTGACTATGAGAGCCGTTACGACATTGCGGAGGAAATAGTACAGCACCAGGAACACCAGAATGCCGCCCTGCCAGGCCGAGTCCCATACGCCGCCTATAGCGCTCTTTATAAACTCGGACTGGTCATACACTATCGTTATGTTAATGTCTTTTGGTATATCCGATTTCAGTTCTTTAAGCTTCTTCTTAACGCTATTCACTATCCTCACGGTGTTACCCATCGCCTGTTTCTGGATAGCGATCGATATATTATCTTTGCCGTTATACCTGGAGTAGCTGGTTCTCTCTTTAAGTCCGTCTATAACGTCGCCCAGATCTTTTATATACGTGAGCCTCTTGTCGCGCGATATGGAGGGCCGAGCATTCGGATCTCGAGATTGCTCCTGGTCTTCCTGTTCCGTCCCTATCGGGACATCCTCGATATCGCTCACTTTGCTGAATTCTCCGAGAGTCCTTATAAGATATTCGTAGAAGCTCTCTTTTATCGTACCTGCCGGATAGTTCAGGTTCGCGCTTGAGATAGCTTTCGATGTATCGAGTA
>CAZHIO010000173.1:0-3225 GCA_964532615.1 uncultured Planctomycetia bacterium | reverse complement strand
CGCCGCGGCTCCGGATGCCGGTACAGGAGAATGGCGGCCGCTTGATATAACCGACGGAAAGATACTCGTCAATTCAGATACGGGGCGTATCAAATATGCCTCCGGTGAGCCGACCGTAAAAAGCGAGGTCGAATTATGGATCGTCAGGCATGGCAAGACGGACGCCAACGCCAGAGGAAAATTTCAGGGCGAGGTAGACGGAGTTGAGAATCATTTGAATGCCGACGGTATAAAGCAGTCACGCGCGGCTGCGGAGGAACTGTTTACAGAATTCAAAGACAGCATAATCGCCGGCGATAAACCGGTCGTATTCTCAAGCGGCTTAAGCCGGGCTAAAGATACTGCCAGGGCGTTTGTTGAAATAGTAAAAGAGCGCACGGGCAAGGATATAGAGATAATAGAAGACACCTTGTTAAACGAGATATCTTTCGGTGCATGGGACGGTAAGTCCGAAGGCGAGATTTCATCGAGTGAGCTGGTCCTTGTAGATAGATACCGTAATAAGCTTGATGCCACGGTGCATTCCGAAGGCGGCGAGAGCTTTATAGCTCTGATTGCCAGGGTGCGGGAGTTTATGGATAAAGTAAACAGGGAGTATAATGGCAGGAAGGTAGTGGTATTCGGCCACGGTACTTCTGCCGGCGCCATGATGGCTTTGCTGGGCAACCGCAGGCTTGTCGATGAATCCGGCCAGATCAACTGGCGCGAAGAGAAGCGGATGGTGCCTAACGCCAAACCCATATTACTGGCAACATCACCATCTTTAAAGTCTTTTCCCACAGCTGTTGCTACCGAAGAATATAGCGGATCAGGGTTAGGAACTATTGAGGCAGACAACATCTTAAGAGGGAGCTTGGCCGGATACGAAGGCATAACTATACTTGATCACGGCCGATTAGAAGTTGCTCCATGGGCTTCGGCTCGGGCATTAGAGTTGGCAGGCCTGCTGAAAATAGCTCTTATTGACGCAGCCAGAATAATACCTAAGAGAGGGCCGCCTACTGCGGTCCATGTGCTGCCTTCGGTCCCCTCCAACGTCCAGAAGTATATCGTCCGTGGCGTGCCCCACCTGAATTTAGATGAAAGATATGTAAATACCCTCCTGTCGCACAGACAGAGATATCCGAACGCCGTAGCCTGGCTCATTGCGGAAAGACTGACACACGAATTCACACATGGCGATACCATGGGCACCGAAGAAGAAGAAGCTCTGGAGGAGAGAGACGTCATCATTAACAATGATCTCGTCTTTTACAGAATGCTCTGCGGCAGTCCGGAATTAAAAAATGAGGTAGACAGATTTTTTAACGAAACCGGAGTAAAATTCGGCGGCCGCCGCTACTTCAAAAAATTACTCGATCATATTAAGAATATGCCTCCGGAAGAGATACAGAGAGCGGTAGAGAGATTTATCGATACCTGCTATAAATTCAACTATAAGTTTAAATCATTTCCGGCGCTCGAGGTCCCATCAAAGTCGGCCGAAAGCAAAGAGTATATAATAGGGATACCCTTACGCCTTGCCACAACAACCGATGACCGGGCAAAGATAGTCGTTGAGATAGACCGTATATTTAATGGCAGAGCCCAAATATACGATATGCGCGCAGATAATCCGGAAGAACTGATATCCGCGGCGGAAGAAAATGGCATAAGGTACGGAGCCATCCTCAATATAGACAGTTTATCCGGACTTCCCGAAGCTATAAAGCATCTTCAAGCTCTCGAAGATAAGGCTTTCAGGGAGAAGCATGCGGATATAGCGATAATAAACAGTTCAAATATAGGCTCTTTAACTGCGGGAGATCTGGAGGGAAAAATAAACCGGATTAGTCAGTTGCTTCCGAAGATATTGCCGGGAAGCATAGAAGACCTGCAGGAGACTTTGGCTCGCCGCACAGAAGTCATAAGCGCAAGTTTCATACATCAAAACAGCGCGGCGTTTGGGGCCTTTATGGACAATAGAGAAAGAGCAGTTTCCATAACTACACAAGGCATGCTCGAATCAGAGTTATTGTATTCTCTAAGAGACAAGATACAAAAGAGATGGCAGCGCATGGGCATACGTTCCAGAAGCCAGGACCCCATAAAAGAGATTGTGGCGATAACGGATCCGTCTGTAAAGAGCGATGAAGACGCAAAGCGATATATGTCCGCTCTTGGATTAGATGCCTATGCTGAGTACAGAATGGCCAGGAATGGGGATGAGATACTTGCCTTATCCGCTCTGGGCCTGGGACAAGCAGGGCGCATCGGTTTAAGGGCAAGGGGCGGAGAGATAAGAGATTATAACGAGCTTAGATCGTCTCTGCCTGATATGGTTATAATGGAGCTTGGTGATATAAACGGCGTATACTTGGATACTAATAGCTATGAAACGTTATTTGAGCTCTTTGCGGCCGAAGATTGGAATAAGATACCAGGCATTTCCATGGATAACATCAGAAAAATATTCATCTATATACCTAAAGCGATACCGATAGACTACGAAAGAGAGATCAGCGAGCACCATAAGGCGCTTCAAATTATTCTATCTGCCGCATAATTAAGATATAAAAAAGTCAGCATTTCCGTGTTGACCTCCTCTGTCGCATAGTGTATAATTGTCATATGGCAGAAGAGAAAGTCAGCTTATTTTTAAGGAGGGATTGATGTTGATAAAGAATAGTATATTCAATAGGGTCATATCTCTGGTTGTATTGGTCTCTTTTGCCGTATCGAACATCTCCTATGCGGATCCCGCAGCCCTTAGCCAGTTAAAAGCAGAACTTCAAAAACAGACGACATCCGACGAATCTAACGTCACATCAGCTAATCCTGACAATGTGATCATCTCCAGGGACGCCGGAATAGTAAAGTCGAAGTTCATCGGTAAAAGCGACAAGCTTATAATACATATTCAGGATGCCCATTGCAACTACGAAGCCCAATCTAATATCGCCAATATCATTGAAAGCCTTGTTAAGAATAACTCTTTGAGCTTCGTATCCGTAGAAGGCGCAGATGGCCTTATAGATACTTCATGGTTCAAATCGTTCCCTGACGTAGAAGTCCGTAAAGAAGTCGCAAGCTATTTTATGAAGAAGGGCGAAATAACCGGTCCGGAATTCTTGTCTATAACGACCGACTACCCCATAAAACTCTTCGGTGCCGAAACGCGCGAATATTACATTCAGAACCTGAACGCCTTTACCACAAGCTACCCGCTAAAAGCCGAGACCGAGA
>CAZHIO010000172.1:0-3238 GCA_964532615.1 uncultured Planctomycetia bacterium | reverse complement strand
GCGAAAGCAAGTGCCAAAAGTAAATGCCCCAAGGGTGAGCACAAAATATTTGCCCACCCCCTTAACGGCCGAACAAAAGGCCGGCCCTATTTAATTAAGCTTAGGGGGAGATATTTTCAGTGCTCACATAACGAGGCTTAGGTATGATGCAGTAGTGCAAAAAGTTCTGTTCTATTGAAGATTCAGTATCTTAGTGAAGTTCTATTGAGGATTAAGCCGCAATCAGGAGGTTCTCCATCCTTATCCTGAGGTCGTTCAGATCTTTAGGGTCTATCCTGGTGATCATTCTGAATTTCAATATGGCCTTTACGGCGAAAGCGATATTGTTCTCTCTATCATCGCTTAAAAGGGATAATATGGTATCGTCGATGTCTATACCCGATATGAGTTGATAGTAGCTCTTTATCGCCTGTCTATTATTAGCCATAACAGCCTGAGCGAGACCTATAACTCCCTCTAGATAGAGGTAGTTATCTCCGGTCAACCTATCATTGACTATGAGGACGCTTGATCTAAGCGAAGCCTCTTTATCCGAGCCATTCCATATCTCTTTATTTCGGAAGTCTTCTTCTGTCATAACTATCGCCAGCTTATCTTTCGATACATTCTGGTTCATTGCGGCCCTTCTTAAATCATCAGGCTTCATTATAGCTATATACCCGCTCTTTAATAGAGGCGCGAGAGCTATCCTGACCTGGGTAAGCTCGGAATCGTCGGAGTCCTTCATAAAAAGATTCTCGGATAAGAGGACTCTGGTATCGTCTTTGATGTTGACCTGAACTCCTGCGGCAAACAAGTTGTGTATAGCGTCTACTATCGCCTGAGCTTGGGAGGCGGCTGTCTCGTCAGCGCCGATTGGAGCGCCCTTAGGCTTATCTCTATCTGTACCGGGCATATCTGTTTGGACAACATCTATAGCCTCTGCCTCTACTTCGAATGGAGTTTTAGCAGGGAGTGTAATGCTCGCAACAGTGCCGCGGCCTTCCTCGCTATCGAGACTCAGCTTTCCGCCTAAATATTCAATCCCTTTTCTTAGAGATAGTAACCCGTACCCGGTACCGGACTTCTTATCCTTCGCGGTTGTAAAACCGCCGGCTTTAGGATCAAATATCTTATCGATGTTTTTGCGCGATATTCCTGCGCCATGGTCTATCACTTCCACCTTAAGCTCTCCGCCGTCTGTAATATAGGCCGATATTATAAACTTTTTCGTATTGCTGTATTTTACGGCGTTAAAAAGCAGCTCTTCTATAGCCAGACTGAGAATAAATCTATAGGTAAATAGCCCCTGCGTCTTTTTCAGATCATCGCTTATCTTTATCTCCACCTGGGACTTATCGGCGATAAGCTGCCTGTCGATAACGGAAGATAAGACCTCGTTCACCACCAGCTCGGTATCTGTCAAAATCATACCCCTGTTGATCCATCCCACTATGTCCTGCAGTGAAGGCAGTATAAGCGAATCGTTCCGATCGACAATAAGCTCCGTAAATTCTCGAGCTTCAGGATTCCAATTATACCCGCCCCTACTTAGCCTATCTCTTATGGCACGTGTAAGGCTCGCCAAATTTGCGCTACCATCAGTAAATACCGGTATTGCATTTTCGATGCTTATCTTACCGGCGAGATAGTCGATCGCCGTATTCTCAAGCATCCTCACCGCATGTACATACTCTTTCATAAGCCTTAGATCATCTCCTGCACCCTCTGCGGTAACATGACCTCCGTACTCTATTACCAGGTCTCCAAACCCGATCACGTTGAGCTTGTTCTTAAAATCATGTATTATTATTCTGGACATCGGATCTTCTGCAGGCTTTGCGGCATCAGGCCGTAAAGCCGCACTATCTGATCGCGAAAGTCCCGATTCACCGTCGCCACTAGGAAAAGACTTCACCGGCAATGAAGCCTTGCCCTTGGCTTCAGGCATTTTTTGGATAAGAAGATCGCGATGAGCTTTCTCAGCGTCAAGCTCGGAGCGCGCCTCAAGTTTGGCAAGCACGATCTCCTTAGCCGCCTGATCAGGAAGCTGCATCACTACAGATCGGAGCGCTTTTTCTGCAGTAATACGATTGATCACGGTCGTATCCACCTTGCCTACTAATGGAAATTCCTTATTCACCCCTGATCTGCCGGTGAATTCATCAAGGCTATCGAGTTTCTGGGCTGTAGTATTGGACCTCAAAGACCTTGCATCTATATCCGCAACTAATATTATATTTATTATACTCGGATCCGGTATGGGATCGCTGACTCGCATTACAATACCATTATATTTTCCGGTTGCCATGATACCGGCCGATACGGATTTTAGGAATTCGTCCATAGCTGTTTTTACTCGCTGATAATTGAATATTTTATACATCGTCCGGGTATTCTCGTCGTTATCATCTATCTCGGCTTTTATCTTTTCCCTTAACGCTACGCCGTCTGCCTTACCCGGCTCGGTAGTGTCTACATCATCGATATAAAGCGATGGGGTAATATAATTCAGCCGGCCGGAATTAAACAGCTCTTCCATGAACGCGACTATCTCTGATTCATTCTTAAAATCTATCGGCTTGCCGGCCTTTCCCTTTTTAAGCATCTCATAGATTATGACTCTCGCAAGAAAACCGACATTGATATAACGCAATCCGAGCTTAGCCGCAAGCCACTGAGATATGATCCGTCTTCCCGCGCCCTTTTGACCGCTTACAGCAACCGTAATTGGGGCAGACAGGGCAGGCCTGCTAACGATATCCAGAGACGCATTAACGGGAAGCGTAAAGCTTGAGACCGTGCCATGGTCGACTTGACTGTCTATGCTCATCTTACCACCCACTGATCCTATGGTCGCGTCTAAAGCCGATAGTCCATACCCCGTGCCAACGTCTTTATCTTTAGCCGTGGTAAATCCATCGCCTCCGGGCCTAAAAATCTTCCCCAGGTTTTCGCGCGAAATACCTACTCCATAATCTATCACATCAACCTTGACTTCCCCGTCCCCTGTAAGAGACGCCGCTATTTTGAACTTTGCCGCATTGCTGTACTTTATCGCGTTTGATAGCAGCTCTTCTACCGCCATTCTCAGAATAAGTTTATAAGTGAATAGCCCGGATGCCTTCTTCAGATCGTCACTAATATCTATGTCTATTACAGTTTTATCAGAAATCATTTTTCTAGCGCGCTCCGATAATACAACTTCGTTTATAAGAGCCTCGACATCGGTCGAGTTCATGCCTCTGTCTATCCATCC
>CAZHIO010000171.1:0-3268 GCA_964532615.1 uncultured Planctomycetia bacterium | reverse complement strand
ACGCCGACCTGCACGTGCATACGTCTTACTCTGATTCGACATTCTCCCCAGAAGAGGTGGTCTCATGTGCCAGGGATAGAGGTATCGCGGCCATAGCTATATGCGATCACGACTCAGTCTCCGGCATAGAACCCGGTCGTGCAATCGGCCGGCAGATGGGTGTAGAGATAATACCCGGAATAGAGCTTGCGGCGGAGAAGGCTGATGCCGAGATACACATACTCGGATATTTTGTAGACGATAGCCTGGACTGGTTCCGCGGCAAGCTCGAAGATCTTCAGAAAGGACGCGTTGATCGCGTACACAAGATAATCGAAAAGCTCCGCCTGGAGAATATAAATCTGGATGCGGAGGATGTATTTAAGATTGCCGGTAGAGGCACCGTAGGCAGACTGCATCTGGCTTTGGCGATGATAAAGACCGGCAAAGTCAAATCTATGAGAGAGATATTTGAAAGGTATATAGGGTTTAATAAACCATGTTACGTAGCTAACAGGAACTTCTCTCCTCAAGAGGCCATAGGTATAATATTAAAGGCCGGCGGAGTGCCGGTATTGGCTCATCCTAATTGTATGGGAAGAGACGAGTATATACCCGAGCTGATCGGATACGGACTTCGCGGGATAGAGGTCTTTCACACAGATCACGCCCCTGCAGCTGTGAAGCGGTATACCGATATAGCTGTACAAAACAATATGATAATTACCGGAGGCTCCGATTGCCACGGTCTCGGCAAGGGCAGGGTGATGCTTGGCCAGATAAGGGTGCCTTATACGACCGTTGATGAATTAAGAGAAGCGTCCTCTAAAAAAGATAAGATATGAACAGAGATAAGAGATACATGACGATGGCCATAGGCCTGGCCGGAATGGCGGAGGGGCGGACCAGCCCGAATCCTCTCGTGGGAGCCGTATTGGTAAATGGAGGCAGAATTGTCGGAAAGGGTTACCATAAAAGAAGCGGCTTGCCGCACGCCGAGGTAAACGCGATAAAGTCAGCCGGCGCTAAAGCAAAAGGCTCGACCCTGTATGTCACTCTCGAGCCATGCGATCACCATGGCAGAACGCCGCCATGTACTGACGCGATAATAAAGAGCGGCATAAAGAGAGTGGTTATAGCGATGAAAGATCCTAATCCTTTGAACGACGGCCGCGGCATAAGAAAGCTCAATAAGCACGGCATAAAGACAGAAGTCGGCGTTCTTAAAGGCGAAGCGGCCGCAATAAACAGACCTTTTATAAAATTTATCACAAAGAGACTGCCGCTGGTCAGGGTCAAGATGGCCGAATCCATGGACGGGAAGATCGCCACAAAGAGCGGAGATTCAAAATGGATAACCGGAGAGAGATCCCGTCTTTATGTGCATCGACTTAGGAGCAAGGTCGATGCGGTAATGGTCGGCATCGGAACCGTATTAAAAGACGATCCGCTGCTTTTAAGCAGAATCCCGGGCTCTAAGCAGCCGATAAGAGTTGTAGTTGACAGCTCTTTAAGTGCGTCTGTTGCTTCGAAGATATTTCGCTCCGCAGATGCCCATTCGGTTGTGATAGCGACCACTAAAAAAGCGGATTTTAAAAAAGCCGAACGTCTTGCCGCGCGGGGTATCAGTATACTATTCTGCAAAATCAAGGATGGAGGAGTGGACCTGAGAGACCTTCTGAAAAAACTTTCATGGCTTGGAATAACCGATCTGTTGGTAGAAGGCGGGGGCGAATTAGTTGCGAGCCTGGTCGAGAATAAGCTGGTAGACCAATTCTTATTCTTCATAGCGCCCATGATAATCGGCGGGCGCTCCGCGAAGACGGCTGTAGAGGGAAGAGGTGTCAATAGGATCAGAGAAGCTCTAAGATTAAAGAATCTGTCGATGCGTCTGTTCGACGGCGATATCCTTATAGAAGCGGAGCCTGCCTGATGTTTACCGGAATAGTTCAGGAGATCGGTATCTTTAGAAAGATCGAAAAGACCGGCCGCTCGTGCAGGCTTGAGATCCGCTCATCCGCGATATCCAAAAGCGTGAAGACAGGCGACAGCGTATCCGTTAACGGAGTATGCCTTACGGTCGTAGCCAAGAGTAAAGATACGTTAACTTTTGACGTGATGGCCGAGACTCTGCGCAGCACGAATCTCGCCGATTTCCGGATCGGAGATAAAGTCAATCTCGAAGGTGCGCTGAAAGCCGGAGGCTCTCTTGACGGTCATTTTGTGCTCGGGCATATCGACTGCGCGGGGACGATAAGAGATATTATAAAATCCGGCGGCGAGTTCGTGATAACGATAGCCTTCCCGTCCGATTTCAACCGCCTTATAGTCGATAAGGGATCGATAGCCGTAGACGGCGTAAGCTTGACCGTAAATAACCCCGGCAACGGCACATTCGACCTGCATCTGATACCGCATACTTTAAAAACCACTGTGCTTAATGTGAAAAAAGCAGGAGATAAAGTTAATCTGGAATTTGACATATTGGGTAAGTATATAGAGAGGCGCGGTGCTCCCGATGGCGCTTCGCGCATAACGGAAGAGTATCTCCGCAGTAAAGGGTTTTAAAGAATTGTTTGAAAATAGGCATATTTAATGGTATCGTTAGCTATAAAACAGGAGGTGGGAAAATGGTGATAAAGAGATTGGTTTTAATAGCGGTTGTGGCCGCTCTGATGATCAGCGTAGCCGCTCAGGCGTCGTTTGCTGACGGAGATCCGCTTAAAAAACTGGGCCGCGGATTGTCGAATTGTCTGACTTTTCCGATTGAGCTTCCGAACCAGATATCCAAGACCAATAATTCAGATGGTCCTATGGCGGCAGTAACCTACGGTCTTGTAAAAGGTATTGCTATGACCGCTTTCAGAGCCGTTGTCGGAGTTTATGAAACATTGACATTTCCGGTACCCGTTCCTGCCGGTTACGCGCCGATATTGACGGATCCTGAATTCATGTTAGAAAGCTGGACTGCGTAGAGAATAGTCCGAAGTTTACTATGCCCCGGGGCGCTCAACCCCGGGGCATTTACTTTTAGCACCTTTCTTCATCATGCCTAAGCCTCGTTATGTGAGCACTGAAAATATCTCCCCTTGAGGCAATTCAGACACAGCAGCCCAGACTTAAGCCTGGGCTGCTGTGTCACCATGTTTCATAGGGGCCGGCCTTTTGTTCGGCCGTTAAGGGGGCGGACAAATAACTCGGCCCATTAAATGGGCCTCAAACAATTTGCCCGCTTTTAATATTAAAAAGTTATTATATATAACCCCTTAACGTCCTCTCAAAAGGCCTG
>CAZHIO010000170.1:0-3303 GCA_964532615.1 uncultured Planctomycetia bacterium | reverse complement strand
ATCCGATATATCGTTTCAAAGACCCTGCCGGGTTTCCGGAGTATAAGCCTTTCGAAGAGGATAATACGTTCGCAAGGTATAACGAGCTCATCGGCCTTCTGAGCAAGAAGAAGCAATTCTCCGCCGATGACGTCATCTACAACGAGATGCAGGTTATAGCCCGCTGGAATAACCCGGGCAGAGGAATGGCCAATCCCACCATTCCCAACAGGACAATCTGGACTGATCTGTATGATCAGAAAGCGCGCACGCTGAAAGTAAAGTTTTATCTGAAAGACGGTCCGATAGATGCCGAGACCGGTGACCCTAAAGACCTGGTATATTCGGATTTATTTACCTTTAAGCTGGAGAGATAAATACAAAGATAGGGGTGTTTATGAAGAGACAGATATTAGCGTTGTTTATAGCGGCGTTTTGGCTGAGCTTAGCGCTCGCTTCGCTTTGCGCGGCCCAAGTCGAGCCGGATATTATTTACTACAATGCCAAGATCATGACGCTCGACGCCAAAGGTTCCACGGCCGGTGCTGTTGCCGTCAAGGACGGAAAGTTCCTGAAAGTCGGCAGCCTTGACGAAATGAAGAAGCTTTCCGGGGCGTCGACAAAGATGATCGATCTCGGAGGCAAGACGGTCGTGCCCGGATTAATAGATGCGCATTGCCATCCGATGGAAGCTATGATGATGAAGGAGACATGGGTCGATTGCCGTTATCCGGAGACCCCATCGGTCAAAGAAACGCTCGAACATATTACCGCGTGGGCTAAGAAGGCGCCGAAGGGAGAATGGATATTCGCGGCGTGCGTCTCGGCGAGTGAAAACAAGTTTAAAGAGAAGCGTCTTCCGACTAAGGAAGAGATCGACATTGCCGCTCCGGACAATCCCACTCTCGTTACGAACGGCACCCACATGGGCATAGCCAACACCGCCGCGTTAAAGAAACTCGGTATCACGAAGGGTATGACGAAACTTCCGCACGGCGGCTCCGTTATACTCGATAAAAACGGAGAACCGACCGGCGTATTGACGGATGCTCAGGCCGATGTGCCGTTCACGCCCGCTTTAGCCCAACTGGAAAAATACTACACGAAGGACATACAGGAGTTTTGGAACGAGTATGGATTCACGTCATTTATGGCCATCACCCCGGCTGCCGCGCTGCCGGTATTGCAGAAGATAGCGGAGGCCAGGATACAACCGACCATCCGTTACACCACCTCGGTCTGGACGTCGGCAAACGGCAAGGACATGCCTGAGGACTTGACGAAGTTACGCATGCCTCCGGTGAGCGATCCGGCATGGTACCGGTTCGGAGCAATAAAAGTCTGGATAGACGGCGAGAATGATTGCAGGACGGGTTTTATGTATGGGCCGTATGTCGGCCATTTCGATACCGATTCTCCCGGAGGCAGAGGGACCCTCGTTACGCCCCAGGCCGGTGCCGACCGGTTCGCGGGAATAGCCGATAAGAACGGCGTGATGTGTATGATGCATTGTTCCGGTGACGAAGCTATTGACATAGGATTGACCGCTTACGAAGGCGCTGCCAAATCCGGAGCCGCCCCGACTATAATGCGCATCGAGCACTTCGGCATGTTCCAGTTGACAGATAGCCAACTGGCCCGGGCAAAGGCGATGGAAGATAAAGGCTTTAAGATATCGATCCAGCCGACATGGCTTTTGGATCTGGTCAAGGCAGACTACGAGAATATGGGCGCCGAGAGGACGCGTACCGGATTCAGATTTCGCTCGATGATCGACGCTGGGCTCGAGCCCGCCGCGGGTTCGGACGTTACAGGCATCTATCTGGATAATATAAATCCGTTTCTGGCTATCTACGCCGCCGTTACGCGTGATTCGGACGCGGGTATCTTTATGCCGGAAGAGGCGGTATCCGTAACCGAGGCGCTCAAGATGTGGACTGTCTGGGCGGCGAAATCGATGGGCGAACTTGCCGTGAAAGGCTCCATAGAGCCCGGCAAATACGCCGACATGACGGTGCTCTCGGATGACATATTCACGATGCCGAAAGAGGGCTTGAAGGATGTGAAAACGATAAAGACGATCGTCGGAGGAGTAATTGTTTACGAAAAGAAGACATAATAAAAACAGGAGGCACTATGCGTAAAACGATAAGTATTATATGCGCCGTCGCGATGCTTGCGGCTTGTGTGCCGTGCGCGGATGCGTGCACCAGCATCAGAATAAAGACGACGGATGGCCTCGTCTTCTATGCCAGAACTCTCGAAGGGATCTCGTTTAATTCGACCATATCGGTGATCCCGAAAGGAACGCAATTTATAGGAACCCTCCCCGACGGTAAGCAGGATGGGGCGAAGTGGAATACGAAATACGGGATCATCGGGATGAACGCGTTCGGCGTGCCTATGATAATCGATGGTATCAATGATCAGGGCTTAGTCGTCGGTAATCTCATGTTCCCGGGATTTGCCGAGTACCAGCCGTACGATCCGGCCGAGTCTTCAAAGACGATAGCCAATTGGGAAGCGGTGACATGGATACTTTCGAATTTTGCTACTGTTGACGAGGTAAGAAGCGGCATCGAGAATGTCCGCGTGTGCAACGAATCCAAAAGCGTGGCCGGGACGCTTCCTCTTCACATTGTGGTGCATGACTCTTCCGGGAAATGCCTGGTAATAGAATATGTGAATGGCGAGCGCAAGGTATACGATAACCCGATAGGCGTGATGACGAACTCCCCGCCGTTCGATTGGCAGCTTATAAACCTGCGTAATCATGTAAATATCTCGGCTACGAACGTGAAACCGGTCGAATTGGATGGCGTCAAGGTTGCGGGGCTTGGACAGGGCAGCGGCATGCTGGGATTGCCGGGCGACTACACGCCGCCGTCCAGGTTTGTCCGCATGGCCGCCCTTGTCAGTTCGGCGCTGCCTGTAACCGGCACGGACGCCGGCCTGAACCTGGCTATGACCATCATAGATAACGTGGATATAGCCAGAGGCACAATACGGGACTTAAGTGGCAAAGAGCCGGCTTACGATACCACTGACTGGTCTGTGGTATCGGATATAGGGAATAAGAGATACTATTTCCGGACGTACGATAATAAGGACTGGAGATATATCGATGTGGATAAAGCTCTTGCGGGGGCGACAGGTATAATGTCAATTCCCATTAAGGTGCCTCCGGAATATAAGGATGTTACCGATTCCGCCCAAAAGGTCGGTATGCTGCCCGCCGATATGTTTCCGGCCGGCAAGCCGTAGCTCCCGGGGCCATCCTAAAAGGGGACACCCTACATACGCTGTAGGGTGTCCCCTTTTAGG
>CAZHIO010000169.1:0-3308 GCA_964532615.1 uncultured Planctomycetia bacterium | reverse complement strand
GAAGTAAAAAGGTCTCGCGTCGCATCAGAATATAAGGATAGATTATTTTAATCTTCCCGGACTTCTTTTGGACCTGAATATCTCTATAAAGCTGATCGAGAGAATGCGTAAGCGGATGAGAGATAAGCGGTTTGACGCGATAGTGTTTTTCGAGGGTAAAGCCGGCCGGGTAACAAAGTCTATCGCTGAGATGCTGAAGTCTTCCGTGATCAATCCGCCTTCAGGCGAGGCGATGCGCGATTGGCTCGATGAAGGCCGCAGGGCCGCAATAACTATAAAAAAGTCCCGCGATGGAAAATAGCAGGTGCGACAGCATGAAATGCGATATCGTAATCCCGGTATATAACGAAACAGCGCTTACCAGAGACTGCCTCGATAGCATAGCCGCAAATACGGATACTCCATACAGAATTATATTGATCGATAATGCTAGTGGTGACGAGACTAAGAAATTCCTTGAATGCGTTGCGGCTTCTTATAAAGATGTAACGCTCATCAGGAACGAAACAAACCTCGGATGGGTAAAGGCGGTTAATCAGGGCATAAAGATCTCGGCGAGCCCGTATCTCTGTATCATGAATAACGATACTGTAGTAAAGACCGCAGGTTGGCTCTCGAAATTGATAGATATTGCGAATATATCCGAAGATATAGGACTTGTAAATCCGCGCTTTGAGATTAAGAGCAATATCGCGAAGGATGAACCGTATATAGAGATAGATTTTTGCCGCGGGTACTGCATATTGATTAAAAGAACGATTATTGACAAGATAGGCGGCCTTGATGAAGCGTACGGTCTCGGATATTATGATGATGACGATTTTTCTATACGCGCTATCCGCGCCGGCTTCAGATGCGTGCGAGCTAATAATATCGTTGTCGAGCATTTAAAGGATTCGACTTTTTCCGCTATATTCAAAGATGAGGTCAGGCGCGAGCTTCACGAAAAAAATAAACAGCTATTCTATAAGAAGTGGGGGCGGCGGCTGAAGATAGTGTTCATAATAACCGAGGCTCCGGATCCGGAGGCGCTTAAGACGACTCTCCTCGGTCTTGCTCGTAGGCAGCATATAGTATATTTATGGAATTTGACTGAGCCGCTCAAAATAAAGCATACTAATATAAGGGAGAAGGCGGTTCCCGCGATCTTCCCGATAATAGCGTGCGCGTTTCAGTTATCGCTAAACGCGATGAAAAAAGCAGCCAAGCGCTATGATTTGATTTTTATTGATAGTCCTCGCCTATGCTTGAAACTGTCTAAAAGGCACAAGGCAGTCCATTGTGTTGACGTTAATACGGATGCGAATAAGCTTTATCAGATAGTCGATTCATCAGCCCGTTAACAATATTAAGACTTAGTAATATACTTACTTTTAATAATTAAGGGTAATCCCGATGTTATGGATATAGAGACGTCGAAGACAAAAAAGTGGTTAGACAGAAGGTTTGCGATGGGCGTGAAAGAGGATAGATATTTTTCACATCAACCCATCTATGGCTATCTGAGAGGGCCCACTGAGGGCCGTGATCTGATAAGATATGCACGAATACTATCTATCCTTAAAGATATAGCGACGTTCAGTTTTACTAATTTCATCGATATTGGCGGAGCGGAAGGGTATACCGCGAATCTCGTGAAGAAAATATTCAATGTCGAAAGTTATAGCTGCGATTTGTCATCTGAGGCCAATTTTAGGGCGCAGGAGCTATTCGGCCTCGATTCTGCCGGAATCGACTTGTCCAACCTTCCATTTGAAGACGGAGCCTTCGATATAGTATTATGCAGCGAAGTACTTGAGCATGTCACAAACCCTATCCAGGCGATATGCGAATTAAAACGTATAACAAAAAAAGCCCTTATTATTACTACGGAAGCCATATGCTATGACAAGCTTGAAAGACGGCTTCGTATGTTATTGGTCGACGTCAAAGAGAATCACGCCGATAGAAATTGGTATCTTATCGATGATTTCTCCGTGCTGCTTGGCAAAGAAATTTCGCATAAAAACACCATACCGGCATTTTCTTTATTCAATAGGAAAGGTTATGCTATCGATGAAGTTGTTAGAATCCTTAGGACATGTGATAATCGCGGACGATTTGAGAGGGGTGGTATCGGCGCATCGATCATTTATGCTAAAGAGATTCCTGAGAATAAAGAAAAAATGGATGCCGATATTCTGATAGACGCTATTTTAAATACGACCGCCGATATCGAATACGCTAAGAATATAAAGCAGAATAAACCGCGAGATGAGAACTGGTACAGTATGCTGCGATGCCCTAAGTGTCTCGGCTTAATAATTAAAGAAAATGATAGCATGATATGTCAGGAATGTGGAAATAGATACAATATAGAACGAGGCGTGCCGCTTATGTATACTAGCGGAGAAGATAACATGTATCTTTTTAAGAAATGGGAAACCATATACAAGGATACGTATAACCAAGGCAGTAAAGATCTTATTGCGCTTAAAGCTTTGTTTGGTCAAAAAGGCACCAGCTTTGCCATTCGTTTTATGGCGGGGTTTGTGTTAAAATTGAAAGAGCGTATCGAATATCTCAGCAAGCTTACCATCGAAAGATCACCAGGCTATATTTTATCCAATCTTCTGCACGACACTAAGAAGAAGTTGCTTCGTGAGACGCGCAGGGTTATTAACAAACTCAGAAGATTAAAAGCAACGGATCTGCAAATAGGCGATATCGTAGAATTCGTTAACGATTATAAGATGCCCGGCAAAGATGATGTACTTGTCCGAAAGGGTGGTATGGGTAAAATATCCGTTATCCTTGACGACCGAATTAATATTAAGATTGAGGGCATTGATGAATTTATCTCGTTGCTGGCCAAGCCGGGATCCTGTCAAAACGAACTTGCCTATGTGAAGAAACCGCTGGATGAGCTTGACTGATGCCTATAAGGATACAAGATGAAGTGTGATATAATAATACCGGTCTGGAATCAGCTCTCTTTCACTAAGGACTGTATAGAGTCGATTAAGAACTGTACGTCCGGTGAATATGGGATCATTATAGTAGATAACGCAAGCGGAAACGAGACAAAGAGTTATCTGGAGTCTCTTAAGATCGCGGGAGAGTTGCCGCTCGTTCTCATAAGGAATGAAGAAAATCTGGGGTTTGTAAAGGCCGTGAACCAGGGCATGACAGCATCTGACGCTCCATTTGTATGCCTTTTAAATAACGACACGATCGTTACAAAAGACTGGTTAAAAGAGATGGTCGGCGTCGCTAATAGCTCAGCGGATATAGGCATAGTCAATCCGTCCAGCAATAACCTGGGTCAG
>CAZHIO010000168.1:0-3329 GCA_964532615.1 uncultured Planctomycetia bacterium | reverse complement strand
GAAACCGACACTACCGGAAAATATCCTCTATACGGACTTACAGGCGCCCTGTAGCTGATCACGCACCCGGTCTCTCAGCCCGGCATAATCGGCGATCCCTAAATTAGACGTATCTATCGGCGGAAATATTATCAGCTTTCCGGACACTTTCGTCTTAAATACAAATCCGCCTTTAGGTATGGCGTCTCTTGTGCCTCCGATGAATACCGGCAGTACGGCCCTGCCTTCCTTTATCGCAAGCTTAAAAGCCCCGTTCTGAAACTCACCCATCTCATCGGTACCGCTGCGCGTGCCCTCCGGGAAGAAGAGCATGGATGTGCCATCCTTCAGATATTTGGCAGCCCTTTTATATACTTCTTTTATGCTCCCGAGCTTACCCCTTGAAACCAGTATGTGGTTATTAACCCAGAGAAGCCCTCCTATAAAAGGCACCTTTAGAAGTTCTTCTTTGGCTACCCATTTAAAATACATATGCGTCTGATATATGATGACTATATCGGCAAGGCTCTGATGATTCGCTACTAAAACATATGTCTTATCAGGATCTATATTCTCGAGCCCCTTAATGCTTATCTTCCAGAATGGGTTAAGGGCTATTATAGCATCCGACCACCAGAAGCACTGCGCGTGGATGAGTTTATCTTTATCTCTTATCGGTAAAGGCAGTATCTTTAATATCAAGCTGGCCAGAAATGCCGCTATGGTTATTATCGTACCCGCTATCCATATCATTACCGATATTAAAAATCCCATCGATACTATATTCCCTTTTATGCAGAACCCGCCGGAATAGTTTATTTTGTCTTTACGTACGCCCTTATTATCTTCTGTTCGGTAACAGGCTTATCCTGCGGGCCAGTATTCGTAGACTCTATCTTCCGCACGACATCATAACCTGTTGTGACATGACCGAATATCGTGTGCCGCATATTCAGCCAGGAGGTTTCATCCGTCGTAATGAAGAACTGGCTTCCGTTAGTATTCGGTCCCGCATTCGCCATCGCCAGGATGCCGGCTTTATCGAATTTAACGTTCGGCCGGACCTCGTCACTGAAAGGCTTTCCCCATACCGAGGCTCCGCCTCTTCCGGTTCCGGTAGGATCGCCGCCCTGGATCATGAATTTCGGGATCACGCGGTGAAAGATCGTTCCGTTATAATAACCCTGCTCTGCCAATTTAATAAAATTTTCACAAGCCTTAGGAGCCACATCCGTCATCAGCGTAAGTTCAATAGCCCCTTGCGTCGTCTCTAAAACAACTATCGTATTTTCCATGGCGGATACCTCTCCATAATGGTTAACTCCGGATAACATAAGGAACGTACAGATCGATATAAACAATATTGTCTTCATCTTTACTCAGGCCTCCTATTTATCAGCCTTGATACTATACCATAGGTCAGGCCATAAATAAAGAGCCCTGTCTCTGACAGGGCTCTTTAAAAAACTACTGTAATCTCTATTACTTTGTACGCAGAGATTCGGCTTTCGCTTTGGCCGATTCTTCAGCCAGGCTCTTCGCGGTATCCTGGAATATCGAAACTTTCGTACTGCCGACGTATTTAGCGGCATCGGCCGTATCTTTCGCCACCGGCTTTATGGCGAATCTTTCGGGCATCTTGCTGCTATTGATCTCATCACTAATGATCTGAAAGAACGATTTACCGTCCCTTGACGCAGGCGCGTCTCCGGCAAATACCGGCACCGCGGATAACGCGATTGCCGCAATAACTAATACCGCTGCTATTTTCTTCATGACTATACCGCCCTCCTTTTATTTATGAGCGTAATTATACCTTCTATATCGTCAATATGCAAGAATATTTCACAAATATGCCGCATGTCGCTCGCTAAAACGATTCCGCTGGAATCAGCGCCTCAAACTCAGGATCTTATCATTATAAGCAGCATCTTGAATCTGCCGATCGCTTTTACGGCATGCGGTTTATTCGCGGGCATGATCATAGCCTCGCCTGCATCTATATTTGACGCTTCTCCCGATACGGTTATCTCCGCTTTTCCGTCGATAATATAGACCAGGGCGTCAAACGGAGCCGTATGCTCGCTAAGCCCCTGGCCGCCGTCAAACGCAAAGATAGTCACCGTCCCTTTATCGCGCTTGATTATCTCCTTACTGACAATGGCCCCATCCTGATAATCGATAAGGCCCGCCAATTTTCCGGCATGTCCGATAATACTAATCATATCCGCGCCTCATTTATCCTTATCTTCTTTTCAGGAAGTTCGCTTTTATCCATCCCCAGTTGAGCGTTATATGAACAGCTATCAACAGGACCATAAGCAATCCATTATACTCGTGGATCTCAAAAACAAGACTTGAATTAGGGATCTTTATACGGAAAAATATGATCACGATAGTAAACACTTGCACGATAGCCGCTAAGAGCAATAACGCGTTCACCGGACGAAGCATTTTGATCTTATCCATATTCTCCTCCGTTTACCTGAATATTAAAGAATGGCTTTCTTTAAATAGTAGAACAGTTCTTTCCACCAATAATAAGCGATAAGCTCCCAAATGGGAGGAGTTATCCGCCTGACTTCATAATCGACATACTCACCGTATACCCGGACAACTACATAGTGTAAAAATCCTCCTTCGCTATCGGGGATCTGCGTCATCATCCCCGCGCCGCCGGTTGTTATATATCTGACGCCGCCGTATACGCCTTCTTTAAACATATGCTCATGCCCGGAAAATACCATATCGACATTATATTTTTCACACAGTTTCATGAATCTGTAAGACCACGGATTTTGTTCGCCCTTATACCAGGACTGTTGATACGGAGATAACGGAGGTTTGTGAACAGCCACAAATCTGTGAGCAAACGACTCCGACTTCTTCAGCTCGTTTTCGAAATAAGCGAATTGGCTTTCGGTCAGATTGTTCTCGATATTGTTCAATACTATAAAATATGAGTTACGATTCCGGAACGAATACTCGTCCTCGCCTACATATCGCCTGAAACGCTCCAGGCCGCCGTTGTCATCATCATGGTTACCCATAGCGCTTATAACCGGGAATTTCACGAGCTGACGTATCTTGTTATAAGAGCGGTAATCCCACGCCGATCCTCTGAACGTGAGATCGCCTGTTATCATAACGAAGTCTATGGGGACTTTTTTGTATCTCTCTTCCCTGTTCAGGTTTCTTATAAGTTTAATGCTCGCGCTGTCATTGAATATTAATCCGGAATGAATATCGGACATCACTATGAATTCGAAATGTTCACCTTTATTGGGCGCTAACTTATTTATCGCCTGCCGGTTGACATATGGTAAAGGCCCCGGCTTAATATAGCTGAA
>CAZHIO010000167.1:0-3344 GCA_964532615.1 uncultured Planctomycetia bacterium | reverse complement strand
TCGTCGATCTTAAATACGGTTCCCTCGTATGCGCGCATAGTCTCAAATACGCCGTCGCCATACATAAATCCTCTGTCAAATATGGAGACCCGGGCCTGATCCGCATCGATCAGTCTCTTATTTATCCAGACTTTATTCATACGTAAACTTTATTCCTATTTATAGGATCGGCTTTATAACTTGCCTGATACGGGTCTATGCCAAGCGCCTGCATGAGGCCTCCGGCTTTGTGAAGGGTCTCCTCGTACTCTTTCTCGGGTACGGAATCGGCGACGATCCCCCCGCCCACCTGAAAATAGAGGTCTTTGCCCTTAACGATAAATGTTCTTATCACTATCGACGTATCCATATTACCGTCAAAGCCTATATATCCGATCGCGCCGGTATATATAGATCTCTTTACGTTCTCGAGCTCGTCTATTATCTCCATAGAACGTATCTTTGGCGCGCCCGTTATAGATCCTCCGGGAAACGTCGCTCTCAGGCAATCTACAGGGCCGGCGTCTTTCTTTAGCACTCCCGATACGGTAGAGACGAGATGAAATACATTCGCATATCTTTCAATTATAGCCGATTCCGTAGGGCGAACCGAGCCGTATCTGCATATCCTGCCGAGATCGCTTCTCTCGAGATCGACTATCATTATATGTTCCGCCATATCCTTGGGGCTGTTCTTTAACTCTTTCTCCAGGGCGCGGTCGCTATCCGGATCCAGACCTCTCGGTCTTGTCCCTTTGATCGGACGCGTTTCGATATGGATGCCGCGTTTCATCAGAAATCGTTCGGGCGATGAGCTGAGTATCGCAACCTCGCCGAAATTCAGACAGGAAGCGAACGGTGCCGGGCTGACTCTCCTGAGCCTGGCATACAGATCCGGTATGTCTTCCGAGATCTTGGCATGAAACCTTTGGGATATATTGACCTGATAGATATCGCCCTTTCTTATATAATCCTTCGCTTTCCTGACGGCCGCGATGTAGGAGCTTTTTGAAAAATTGGATCTCAGACCCCGATATACCGCTTTTCGGTTTTCACGCCCTCTCTGTCCGTCATCGCTTCCGGATCCCCGACTCAGCGATCCTATAAGATCCGTTAAAGAACTCTTCGATATGCCCATATCCGATACATAACATCGCTTCTTAAGATTGTCATATATCACCACGGAATTGTAAAAACCCATTATGCAGTCCGGAAGAACAAGGTCGTCTTTAGAGTCGTCCGGCAGATCTTCGATAAAATTCTTCATATCGTAAGAGAGATACCCTACCGCTCCTCCGGCGAACGGGATATCTTTTCGGCTGCATTTAACAGCGTATTTTTTGAGCAACTTCTCTATTATAGCGAACGGATCTGATCTCAGCGTTTCCGATCGCCCATCCGGCCGTTCCAATTTTACAGAATCGCCTTTTGATCTTAGAATGAGAAATGGGTCGCACCCGAGGAATGAGAATCGTCCCAGGTTTGCGGGGTCGCAGGCGCTGTCGAGAAAGAAGCTGTACGGGCGGTCCTTTATCATATTAAATATTGCTGCCGGATCGAGAGGGCGGTTAATCTCTTCTATGGCGGGTCTGGAAGATTTACGCGGCATATCAGGCAAGAGCTTCTGCGATGGCATCTGTCAATAGATCAAGCCCCTTCAGCACCTCTTCGCTTAAAGGAACCCCTAAAGATGTGGTCTTAGGCTGCATCGATATTACGAATATATTGAGGTCTTCTTTTCCCATCATCAATAGATCTATGAATAGCCTCGGGGACGGACTGTGAGTGGAAAAACTGACGTTTGCGATATCATCCACATTTAATACTTTGGCCATGCCAGGGGCAATCGACATATCCGCGGCGTCTACGAGTATCAGCGTATCGCATAAACTCTTTAGCATAGGGAATATGTAATTCTCAGGAGCCGTCCCGCAATCAAAGAGGCCCGCCTTTACTCCGCGAGAGCTGAGCATTTCAATAAGTTTCGGACCCAAGGCGTCATCACCGCGTATAATATTGCCTATACCGGCTATCGTGACCGTGCCCTTTATCCTGTTCTTTATTTCCAGCCTGATATCATCTACCGCGGATCTAGTATCGTTCAATGGTAGTTTTTCTTCTGCATTTTGAGCAGAGTATCTTTACCCTGTCCGACCTTAATACATACTCTTTAGCGGACGTTCCTATATCTTCCGCGAAACCCATGCCTTTGAGAGAAGATACGAAGAGAGTTGGATTTGAAAAAGCCAACGGCCCCAATTTTTTTGCTATCCACCCCAGGTGAGCCTTTGCCGTTATGACGTCTCCGCACGTTTCGCACAACGCCAGCTCTTTCTCATCCGTTTCGGATACCATAGAAGCTCTGTCAAAACCCGCAAGATCGAACTCTGTAGTATGTTTTATTCCCGGCGGAGAATCCTCACGCGTGGTGCAGAGAGCGCTGCACTGGCCGCAATAATGACATTCGTCCAGATGCAGTATCATCTTCCTGGTAGCCTTATCTTTAGTGACTACATCACGGAACTCTATGGCTCTCGTAGGGCACACCAGCGCGCAAGCGGTGCATGCTATGCAGCCTTCTTTTGAATATTCGGGCTTACCGCGGAATCTCTTGGCGGGATGATGCGGCTTTCTGGGAAAGTCCGAGGTGTACGGGCCCTTCACAAGCGCCAATATCGCTTCTTTCAGTTCTCTAAGCTTGGGATACTTCATATTCTAAAATCACCTTAAAATAGTTTTACGATGCTCGAAGCATGCCTTGCCAGATTTCCTGTGAAGTCCAGCATATCGAAATACATATTTGCCGCGATCGGTGTGCATAGACCCTTTACTAAGCGCTCCGTATGCTCTTCTCTGTAACGCTCGACCAGAGCTTTAACGTTAAACCCGTTATCTATTATACGGTCTTTAAGCTCTTCGCTCTTGCCTTTCAGGAATAATCGCATCATATCCACGGACTTCTTCATTACGCCGTACGTCTGGTTGAACTGCGCTACGCCGGTATCGCTGAATAGCAGGTGTTCTGCATTTTTGATCTCTATTCTTTCGACCAGATTGGCGGCTTCATCACCCATTCTCTCAAGAGTCTCTATCACCTGCTGCCAAATGACGAGGCCCTTCCTATCCTTCTCCGAGCCGGCCGTCTTTGACAGATCCAACACCCTTCGGGTCAGCGTCTCTTCCATATTATTGATCTCTTTTTCCCGGGCCATCGCGCCGTCGAGGAACTCGGTCTTATGCTCCATGAAGGCCTTCTATACGAGCTCCACCATCTCATAAACTTTATCGGCCATATTTATCGCGTTCTCGCGCATCGCTTCCATTTTACAGTGCCCTCATTTTATTTTTTTAATGTCTTCTCCGTA
>CAZHIO010000166.1:0-3377 GCA_964532615.1 uncultured Planctomycetia bacterium | reverse complement strand
TTTGTAAAAAATGTCGAAGATGTGGTAAAGCTCGGCGATGAGATAGACGTTAAAGTGACCGAAATAGACCAGCAGGGCAGGATCAATCTCTCCAAGAAGCAGGCAGAGCCGGGCTACGAAGCGGAAGCTAAAGAGTCGAAATAGGAGCTTTACGCATTTCCGCGAACAGGGAAATTTGAAGCGGGTTAAGATATCTCTTAAAAGAAAGAAGGGCTGTGAAGACCTTCCAATCCCCCGATATGCGACTCGAGGGGCGAGCGGGATGGATCTCTATGCCGATATCGAAGGAGAAGTTACTTTATTGCCAGGCGAGATCAGGCTTATCTCGGCTGGCATTTATTTAAGTATACCGGAAGGTTATGAGGCCGAGATACGTCCGAGAAGCGGTCTGGCCGTTAAGCACGGCATAAGCCTTGTCAATACTCCGGGTACTATCGATTCCGATTACAGAGGCCTTATCGGCCTTATAATGATAAATCACGGTAAAGAACCTTTTATTATAAAGCGCTGCGATCGTATAGCTCAGATGGTGATAAAAGATATAGTTCAGGCCGATATAGATGTTTGTGACGATCTCGACGAGACCGGAAGGTCGCACGGCGGGTTCGGGCACACCGGAAAGTAAAAATGAATTTACCGCAATCCATCATATTGGGAATAGTGCAGGGAATCACCGAATTCTTCCCCATATCCAGCTCGGGCCACCTTGTGATAATACAAGGCTTATTCGGTATGAAAGAGCCTCAGCTCGCGTTCGATATATTTCTACACATAGGAACGCTTATCTCGGTCCTTATATATTTCCGCAAAGACATTATTAAGATAGTGACCAAAGATAGGTTTACCGCAGTCTATCTTATAGCGGCTTCGATACCGACGTTCATTATAGGTTTAATGTTCAAAGATATCGTGGAAGAGCTATTCGCCAGGCCCCGCATAGTGGGATATGCGCTTTTAGCGACAGGTGTACTGCTCTTATCGGCGGCTTTCTATCTTCGATTCAACAGAACAAAAGAACATAAAAAAATAGGCATTATCAATTCCATTTTAATAGGTGCCGCTCAGGGCGTGGCTATTATCCCCGGGATATCAAGATCCGGAGCCACTATTGTTGCCGGCATATTGTCAGGTATAGATAAAGAAGAAGCCGTGAAATTCTCTTTCCTGCTCTCGATACCTGCCATACTGGGAGCAACTATCTTTAAGTGCCAAGATATAGGCTCAAGCCTTACCTCGGCGGCTTTACCGTATTTCATCTCCGGAGGGCTTGCCGCTGCCATAACCGGAATATTCTCTATAAGCGTATTGCTTAAGGCCGTAAAAGGCGATAAGCTATACATATTCGGCATCTATTGCATTCTGGCGGCATCTGTCGTTATAACCCTATTATAAAATATGAAGATAGAGAAGATAGATAAAAAGACTTCACGGACCGATAATAAATGGAATGAGATCCAGGCCGTGCTGTTATTCGCAGTCGCTCTTCTTATCTTCATAAGCCTGGCGAGCTTCAACTTTTCCGACCTTAAACAGTTCACATCCAAACCGAACGTTCCGATAGGAAATCTGGCAGGAATAATGGGGGCCTACTTCGCCGCAGGTCTCTTCTTTATAATGGGGCTAAGCTCTTATGTCATGCCTGTGCTTGTGCTCTCCTGGGGCATAGCGCGATTATACGGCATCACTCCGCAGAAGATCCATTTTAAGATATTCGGCACTTTCTTTCTGATACTGGGTTCAAGCTCGTTATTTTCGATAATGGGAAGCGGCGGCAATTCGCTTCGTTTTAATCTCGGAGGCATAGTCGGACTCTCTTTTTCCGACTTCCTTATAAAATATCTGGGTAAGGCCGGAGCTATTCTGGTCATAGCGGTCTTATTCCTGCTTTCGCTTCTCCTTGCCACGGAATTTCTATTATTACCGTTCCTATCGGGCTTACGCAGAAGGTTAAAAGCCGTTCCGGTAAAGATAAAAGATAACATGCCGCGTAAGACGGATCAGCCCGAGCCGGCTATCAATAAGAAGCCGATAATAAATATTAAATCTTCTCTTTGGAAGAAACCCGAGAAGGATGAAAAGAAAGAAGATCGGCCGAAAATTAATATTATGCCTTCCGTAAAGAAGAGCCCCGAGAGATCCCCTGAACCGGTATCCGAAAAGCCCGTCGCGATCTCCTCCGTAAAAGATCGGGATCAAGAAGGATATAAGCTGCCGGGGTTTGATCTTCTCGAATCTCCTCCTCCACCGGAGAAGGGCAAGTCGAAAGAGGATTTTGAAGCGATAGCCAGGATACTCGAGGAGACGCTGCGCGATTTCGATATTGAAGGAAAAGTAGTGGAGATAAATAAGGGACCCGTCATAACCAGATACGAGCTTGAACCGGCTCCCGGGGTTAAGGTTCACAGGATCACATCGCTGTCGGATAACATCGCGCTTAATATGAAGGCGCAGAGCGTGCGCATAGTCGCGCCGATACCGGGGAAGGGAACTATAGGCTTCGAGATCCCTAATGCGCAAAGAGCTATGGTATATATGAGCGAAGTGCTGGATTCGGACGAATATCGCGGAATGAAATCTAAGCTTAAGATGGCGCTTGGAAAGAACATCGCGGGAGTGCCGGTGGTGGCCGATCTGGGCAAGATGCCGCATCTTCTTATCGCGGGAACTACCGGATCAGGGAAGACCGTATGTGTAAATACTATCATAACGAGCCTTCTCTTTAATATGTCGCCTGATGAAGTGAAATTCATTATGGTCGATCCCAAGAAAGTCGAACTTATTCTTTATAACGATCTGCCTCACCTTCTGGCGCCTGTAGTTACGGATGTCAAGAAAGTCGCCAGCACGCTTGCGTGGATAGTGAATACGATGGATTCCCGATTCGATCTATTCGCGAAATACGGCGTAAAGAATATAGACGGATATAACGAACGATACGGCAGTCCCGGCGCCGAACTTGAGGAAGGTCAACCCTCAAAGGTCCCTTATATAATACTTGTGATCGACGAGCTCGCTGATCTTATGATGGTGGCCCGTGATGACGTAGAGCACGCGATCACGCGGCTGGCGCAACTCTCAAGAGCCGTAGGCATACATTTGATAATAGCTACTCAGCGCCCGTCGGTGAATGTCATTACCGGAGTTATAAAAGCAAATTTTCCGGCCAGGATATCCTTTAAAGTGGCTTCCAAAGTTGACTCCAGAACGGTCCTTGACGCCAACGGCGCCGATGCTCTTCTCGGCAGGGGCGATATGTTATTTATGGAGCCGGGCGCTCCTGATGCTGTAAGGGCTCAGGCGGGGCTCATATCCGAGAAAGAGATCGAGCGGCTTACCGGTTTTATAAAAGCACAGCGCGCTCCGGAGTACGTCCTGGA
>CAZHIO010000165.1:0-3390 GCA_964532615.1 uncultured Planctomycetia bacterium | reverse complement strand
TTTATTGGGAGCGTATTCCTTAGGCGTCGCTACCTTCATATTCACTCCCAGCTTGGCCGCAAGACACATCAGCGAGTTCAATACATTATTGCCATCGCCGATATAACTTATGGTGACCCGCTCCAGAGTGCCGAACTTCTCTTCTATGGTGAACATATCGCTGAGCGCCTGGCACGGATGCGCGATATCGCTCAATCCGTTAATGATCGGTACGCTCGAATACTTGGCGAGCTCTTCGACCACCTCATGTTTATAGGTTCTGGCAACTATACCGTTCAGGTACCGCGATAAGACGCAAGCCACATCCTTGACCGATTCCCTGCCGCCCATCCCTATTTCGCTCGAGCCGAGATATATTGAATTGCCGCCCATCTGGAACATGCCGATCTCAAACGACACGCGCGTCCTATTTGACGGCTTCTGGAAGATCAATCCTATCGATTTGCCTTTGAGCGAGTCCTGATATTTGGCGCTGTTGGCTTTTATATCTTCCGCTAAATTGATAATTTCAAAGATCTCCTGAGATCCAAGGTCCTGTATTGAGAGTAGATCTTTTTTCATATTGACCCTTCTTTCTTTAAAACTTTGCCAGCACCTTATCTAATATCGCAACCGCTTTATCAATCTCGGCTTTAGCGACCGTCATTGGCGGCATTATGCGCAGCACGGTATCCTGGGTACAATTTATCAGGAGCCCTTCTTTCAAACACTCCTTATATATATCATCGCCCTTTATGGACAGCTCGACTCCGCATATGAGGCCCATGCATCTGACCTCTTTTATAAAACCGTATTTCAACCGCAGGCGCTCGAGTCTCTTCTTTAAGTAAGCGCCCATCTTATTGGTATTGGCCAGCAGTCTCTCTTTCTTTATGGCCTCGAATACGCCCAGAGCCGCGGCGCACACTATCGGCGAACCTCCGAACGTTGAAGCATGCGTTCCGGGAGTTAAGACGTCCTGGAATTTCTCACGCGCCACACAGGCCCCTATGGGAAGACCGCCGCCTAACGATTTGGCAAGAGTTATAACGTCCGGAGTCACTCCGAACGACTGAAAGGCGAACATCTTGCCGCTTCTGCCCATGCCAGTCTGCACCTCGTCGAATATCAGCACCAGGTCCTTTTCATCGCAAAGCTTTCGCAGGGCTCTCATATATTCAATGCTTGGAATATTGATCCCTCCCTCGCATTGGATAGGCTCTATCATGATCCCTATGGTCTTTTCGTTAACGGCGCTTCTGACGGCCGCGATATCCCCGAATTTTACATGGACAAATCCGGCAGGCAAAGGCTCGAATCCTATCTTAACTTTATCCTGACCGGTTGCCGTTATCATGGCTAATGTTCTTCCATGAAACGACTTAGTCATAGTTATGATCTCGTATCTGCCTTTATCGTGGCCGTATTTTCTGGCAAGCTTCATAGCCGCTTCATTAGCTTCGGCTCCGGAGTTGGCGAAGAATACCTTACCGGGAAAAGAGCTATCGATAATAGCTTTGGCAAGAAGACCCTGCAGCAGAGAGTAGTAATTATTCGACACATGCATCAATTTCTTAGCCTGATATGAGATGGCCTTAGCCACGATCGGATGACAGTGCCCTATCCCCGATACCGCCCATCCCGGAAAGAAGTCGAGATACTTATTGCCTTCGCTGTCCCAGACGATAGCGTCTTTAGCTTTGTCAATGCACAGAGGCGTCCGTTTGTATGTGTTCATCACATACTTATCGTACATCGCCACGATCTTATCTCTTTTTTTCATAGTTTCTTTCGAAATAGACTATCTACTTTACAACTTCCGTCCCTACGCCCTTATCGGTAAATATCTCCAGAAGCAAGGCATGCGGTATGCCCGCATCTAAGATATGGGCTTTCCTGACTCCGCCCTTTATCGCGTTTATGCAGGAAGACGCCTTAGGTATCATGCCGCCCTCTATGACTTTTCTCTTTATGAGCCGCTGGGCATCGCTCGCTTTGAGCGTATTATAAAGCGACCCCGGGTCTTTCTTGTCCCGTAAAACCCCGCGCACATTCGTGAGAAGAACGAATTTCTCGGCGTTTAACGCGATAGCTATCTCGCTGGCTGCGTCATCCGCATTTACATTATAGACATGATGGTCACGACCCATACCTAAAGGATATATGACCGGTATTATATTATCTCTTATCAATCTCTTTATGACCGTGGTATCAACCGACGTAACATCTCCCACATACCCCAGGTCCGCGTCGCTCTTCATCTTTTTAACGCGTATCAAGCCGCTCTCCCGTCCGCTCATCCCGAACGCTTTAGCGCCCATGCCCTTCAGGGCGTTAACGATCTTTCCGTTAATAGTGGCGAGGGCTCTCTCGATTATTACTAACGATTTCTCATCGGTATATCTGCGGCCGCCGATAAATTTCGGTTCTATTCCCGCTTTCTTCATCATCTTGGATATGTAAGGCCCGCCCCCATGAACGACCACGGGTCTCATCCCCGCATAATTCATGAACATTATATCCTCTAATATGCCGGGGTCCAATCCCTTCTCGTCTACAGCCGCGCCGCCGTATTTTATGACTATGGTCTTCTCGAAGAACTTTTTAATGTGAGGCAGCGCCTCTATCAGCACCTTACTCTTCTTTATCGCTTCTTTCATCTTTTACAAAAGCTCCATGCTATTAAAACTTACGATCAGGCAGATACAATTTTATGTGCTGTATTCCGAGTTTATCTCGACGTACTCTTTGGAAAAATCACAGGTCCAGGCCTTGGCGCTCGCCTTACCGCTCTTCAGATCGACCGTTATGTATACTTTCTTAGCCTTAAACGATCTCGCGGCTCTCTCTTTTATGAATGTTTTGGATATGGCGCCGTTAGATAGGGCCTTTATACCGCCAAGATATACGTCAGTCTTATCGATATCAAATTCCACTCCGCTGGAGCCCGCAGCAGCCACTATCCTGCCCCAATTAGGATCGCCGCCGAATATCGCGCACTTAAGGAGATTGGAAGTGGTGATCTTGCGCGCGACTTTTCTGGCGTCATCAGCGGTCTTTGCGCCTTTGACTTCGACCTCTATAAGCTTTGTCGCGCCTTCGCCGTCTTCGGCCAGCATCTTCGCCAGCTCCATAGATATATACTTCAATGCATTCGTGAACTTTTTGTAGTTAGAATCTTTACCGCGTATCTTCTTGTTCCCGGCAAGGGCGTTTGCCATTATAAAACATGAATCGTTGGTGCTCATATCGCCATCCACAGATACCATGTTAAAAGAGTCCTTTATAGCTTCATCGAGCGACATCTCCAGCATCGCCTTAGATATGGAGACGTCCGTAGCTATAAATGCCAGCATAGTCGCGTGCTTGGCGGTCCTCATGTCCGGATAGAGCATCCCTACGCCTTTGACG
>CAZHIO010000164.1:0-3398 GCA_964532615.1 uncultured Planctomycetia bacterium | reverse complement strand
CGGCGAGCGTGGAGTCTAAAGTTTCGGTAATAAAGGTCCTCTCGCTATGTTCCTTGTCTATTCTGTAAAAACCGAGATCCCCGCAGAGAGGATCTCCTATACCCACCTTAAACTCTTTCCCTCTCTCCGACCAGAGCGCCGCCACGATGGGCGTATATCTCTGCCTGGGTATATTTATGGATTCGATCGCCTCGATCGTAAACTTCTGAGCCTCCTCCATCATGTCGATCCCGAATACTTTTGCCATGGGATTCAGATGGAACCACCACCGGACCGTCACACCGACGTTTATCCCGCAATCGACTATGCATGGCAAAGCTTTACCGGAAATAAGCTTCTCGATATCTTTATCACGCAGCTGTTCCGTCACGCCAAAATTATCGAAGATATTTCTCACTTCATGGTAAGTTCTTATAAGACCGAATACCGGAACATTTACCGGAGCCGGCTTCTTCTTCATGCGCCGGCATATGTATATATAAATACCCCGGACACCCAAAAGTTTTACGATCTGTACTATATTGATCTTTGGCATCTATTACCGTTCCTTTTATAAGCGGCATTATCGACAATATCGGAATTTACCTACGCCCTATATCTTAATCAACTGGATCGCTATGCCTGCGGATATGCTGATAGCCAGCAGTATGCCTATAACGCGTAGAGTATCTCTACGATCTCTATTCTCTTTAAATAAGACTAATAGCCCTAAACCTGTACCGGCGCATAATCCGGCTACCATCGATCCGAACGTGATCGCGCCATTGTTAAATAGTTCCGCTAAAAATACTGAGGCGAAACAGTTCGGAATAAGGCCTATAAACGAGGTAAGGACAGGCTGAAATACGGTTCCGCGCAATAGCATCGACCCTATTTCAGCCGCGCCGACCTTTTGCACAAAATAATTAAAGGCGATGGTAAGTATGAGCAGGTACGTGAAGATCTTAGCCGTATGCAGAAGAGGGTGAACGAAGAGAGCTTTGAGCTTAGACGGTTTACCGTCGATACCATGGGAACAGCAACCCGAGTGCCCGGTAACCGCTTTATCAAATGAACCTTTTCCTTCTTTGGCTTCGGCCGTCTTATTTGCGCCAAAACGGCTTATTAAACCGTCAACTATGATGCCTGAAATAACCGCGAGGGTTATTTTGATTGCTATCAGCTCACCGACCATGCCGGCCTTTCCCGGCATAGATAAGAGTATCGGAACAGCTTCATCCGAAGTTGATAAGAATACGGATAACAGCGTGCCTACGGAGATAAGGCGTTTTGCATATAACGCGGATGCAACAATAGAAAACCCGCACTGCGGTATACAGCCAAAGAGCGCCCCCGCTACGGGACCCAATACGCCTACGCGCATTATAGAATGATTTATACGATCGCCGTATCTGTACTCCAGAAATCCTATGATGAAGTAGATAATGGCTAATAGCGGTATGAGGCTGCCAACCTCATTAAATGCGTTCGTAAATATGCTCATAGCTATTCTTAACCTTTTTAGCCCGGATATTTATCAATTTTTATAACGAATTAAACAGCATCTGTATAGCGCGCTTCACTTACTTAAGCGGATCAACTTAAGAGTAGTGTGGCCTCCGTCACCCCATGGCCAGAACATCGCTATTATCGTGAAACCTTTAAATTCTTTTTTAAATAATGTCTGTCCGACGTTTATTCCGCCATATTCATTCGTCAGTAGATCGTCGCTCTTCGAAGGTTTTGCTTTAGGCCCTTTAACCGCAACGCCTAAGAAATCGGTAATAATACTCTCCCATTCGGAATTATCTTTATTATGGAAAACCAGCTCGCAATAATCGTCGGTAACGCTCCGCTTCTCATAAATATCCAGCTTGAAACATCTGTCTATTATATCCTTCATGGACACTCCTTATTCATAACCCGCAACAGGTCATTAGGTTACTACCTGGACGCTTTTTTGTCAACCGAATTTTAGCGCTCAACTCTTTTAGATATTTGACGCAGCCTAAGCGACATATATATAGTTCTAATGTGTTAAGAAATTAAAATAATTGCTATTTCTTCTTTCTATATAAAGGTTGGAACTAAGTGAAATTGAGGTCGTGTTAGAAATACAAAAGGTTAGTATGGCCCTATTGCTTTTTCTTAGTTCCCATGTATACTTAAGTTAGAAGTGAGAGAAATATAGTTCTTCGAAAGAAGACTTTTTTTATGGGTACTAAATAAAAGTTTTTATAATGTTTTTGGAGTCGAAAATGAAAACAAAACGTCTGCTTAATACAGGAATCGTGATATTGGCCATGCTTATCGCCCCATTGGCGAGTGCGTATGAGGACTCGGGCAAGGTGAGCGATAGAATGGCCCTGCAGACTCCCAATAACTCCGGACGCCAGACTGATTTTGTTCTGCAATATTATCTCAATATCCCGGAACCGCAGGAAGATACAATATTAAATAAGTTCATGATGGATGGTCAGGCTCTGGAGAACTTAATATTTAATAATACGTTAACAGCTAAAGCTATAGATATCAAGATCGGCTATCTTAAGTCTTCGGTAGCTGCGATCAGAGAATTAGATAATGAAAGATACTTCAGCGGTAGGGGATTTTACTCTCTGAAACATATCTACGATAAGTTATTTATTCTATTGCCTAATGGCCACCCTTTTAGGCGTTTGGATCTCCGGGCTCCTGAGCAAAATGTATCCGTTGCGGATGTAGAACGTGCTGTGACATCGGAAATAGGCATAATAAGGCAGGCTTTCAGCATCGGAGATACTAAGACTTTCCGAACGCATTTGACTAAAGAGATCCCTGAAATTAAAGAAGCCTTTACAGATCTGACTAAGTTGACAACTTTTTACAGAACCCGCTCCAAGGATATAATAATCGAGATATTAAAATTAAGGACATATATCGCGGAGGCCGGTACCGAGGTGCTGCCGGAACGCATAAGGCTGACGGGCGACACAGTCATCTCTAAACCTAACGTTGACGCGTCTGACCGCAGCGTAATAAGAGCAGACGGATCGGAACAGTCCCATAGCAAGCTCGAAACATCTTACGATAATTCTTCATCACAAGCTGCACGTGATAGAGACAGATCTAACCGGATAGATTACATTGAAACTGATAAAATCGGAAATGATGCGAAGATCGTTAATGCTGCAAGCGCGGCGTCTTACTATAGTAGTGAAGGCAGCGCAGGCCTATCTGCGACAACACCTTCTATCGACACGTCATCTTATCCTCAAGAACCGGAAAAGCTATTAAAACCTGTAACCGATAATTCGGTCGACGCCATAGTCGCCAGGCTGACCGCGTTAAGCGCCGATATGGCCATTCTGAACGCAAAGAGCATAGAACAGACTACCGCGAGAGAGCGTTTCTTATCGATATACGGCACATATGTTAAC
>CAZHIO010000163.1:0-3418 GCA_964532615.1 uncultured Planctomycetia bacterium | reverse complement strand
TTACCGCAACAGTTTTAAAAATTTCTACGCCCCAGACATTTAGAAATATAACGAGCTACGTTAACACTCCCGACTTTATGCATTTTAGAGACGCATCAATTTCTTCCAGCATGTCCGGGATGAGTACTCCGAATACCTTCAGTGCCGTTAAGGTATTCTCACAAATTCGATAAAAGGGATATTGAAATAAGGCAGGAGCCGGCTATTCTATTTCGAAGACAAGGGGTTTGGTAAGGTATTTTTTTCCTAATAAAATTGTCACTTTGTATGTACCCGAAGGCAGGGTTTTTCCTTCCGGCATGGAAAGCACGACATTGGCAATCCCTTCTCTTTTCGGGATGTTCAGGTTATAATCGTAGATAGGCACATCGTCAGTCGAATAATACCACTTAACTAAGATCTGCGTGTTGATCTTGGCGTTTCGCCAACGTATCCAGGCCGATACCTTTGAAGTATTTTTAGGGAAGAAATTCGTTACCTTGAGGGGTGTCAGTTGCTTATCAACGCCGGTAACGATCTTTGCTTCCCGTATAATAATTTCCGTGGGCCTGGTCAGATTGTATAGGACTATCGCAGAAGTGATAGCAATAAGGAGAGTGATTAAAACTATTAGTTTTTTATGGTTCATTTTTACACTGTCTGATCACGTATAAATTTAACCACAAACAAAAATTCTTTTCAACCATTTTCTCGCAGGGGAAAATTTGCGTCCTCAAGCGATGCACCCAACCGGCGGCGTAGCTTTCGTAGAATAGCGAAGCCCACTGGCTCAGGTTGCCCCCATCACCGGGCATGGAAGATTAAATTCACGAGCGAAAGCAAGTGCCAAAAGTAAATGCCCCAAGGGTGGGCACAAAATATTTCACCTTCTCTTCGCCCTTGATTAGAAGCGGAGTATGCATTATAATAAGCCGTTTTATGGGAAATGATAAGCGGATCATAGAAATATTAAAATTACTGAATAGAGCTTACGGGAAGCCGAAACAGTTTAAAAGATCGGACCCTGTGGATGAGCTCGTACGGACGGTTCTATCTCAAAACACGAACGACAGAAATTCTTTAGGCGCGTTCGCGGTGCTTAAGAGGCAGTTTAAGAATTGGGATAGCGCTTTAAAAGCTCCGGAATCCCGCATCGCCGGATTGATAAGACACGCCGGACTCGCGAATATAAAGGCCGCTCGCATAAAAGAGATACTTTTAGAGATCAAGAGCCGCGAGGGCGGAATGAGCCTTGCCGTTCTGGAGCGCATGGATCCGAGTTCGGGACTGGAATATCTTAAGTCCTTAAAAGGAGTCGGCCCGAAGACGGCCGCATGCGTGCTTCTCTTCAGTTTTCGTAAGCCGGTCATGCCTGTCGATACGCATATATTCAGAGTTGCTAAGAGGCTCGCTCTGCTGAAGCCTGATGCAGGCATAGAAGAAGCGCATGAGCTCATCACAGAGATGTCGCGTCAGGCCCTTGTACCGCGCCGCGATTTTAAGAACAAGACCCGTTCGGCCGCGGTGTCGAACGGGAAAATATCGGCCTTGATATATGAATTGCATTTAGGTATAATAGAGCACGGCCGCAGGACCTGTAAGGCGCAAAATCCGCGATGCGGGTTTTGCGTTTTGTATAATATGTGCAGATTTAAATATAAGAATTCATATAGAAAGAGGACGTAAATTGATAAGAAAAGCTACCGTTGAAGACGTCAAGAAGATACAGAAGTTAGTAAATTATTACGCCAAGCGCGAGAAGATGCTTCCGAGGTCTCTCAACGAGTTATATGAGAGCATAAGGAATTTCTTTGTATATACCGAAGGCGGTAAGATCTACGGCTGCTGCGCGCTTAACGTCGACTGGGAGGACCTGGCCGAGATAAAGAGCCTCGCCGTCGCTCCGTCAAGGTCGCGCAAAGGGGTCGGTTCCGAACTGATCCGGTAGTGCTTAAAAGACGCCAAGAAACTTAAGATAAAGAAAGTATTCGCCCTTACTTATGTGCCCGAATTTTTCGAGAAGTTCGGATTCAACATTATCAATAAGAAGAATCTTCCGCATAAGATATGGAGCGAGTGTATAAAGTGCATGTACTTTCCTAACTGTAAAGAGATAGCGCTGATGAGGGAGATATAATATGGCTCTTACTATAACCGAGAAGATACTGCTGAAACATACCAAACTAAAGAGAATACATCCCGGAGAGTTTATAGACGCTCGGATCGACCTCTGCTTAGGTAACGATATAACCGCGCCTCTGGCTATAGAAGAGTTTGAGAAATTAGGCTCAGGGAAAGTCTTTGACAAGAACAAGGTCGTGCTCGTTCCGGATCATTTCGCTCCCGCGAAGGATATGGCGAGCGCCAATCAGTGCAAACGCCTTGCCACTTTCGCCAAAAAATACAATATTAAGCACTATTTCGAGGTCGGCAAGATGGGGGTAGAGCATGCGCTGCTTCCGGAGATCGGGCTGGTACTCCCGGGAGACCTTATAATAGGCGCGGATTCACATACCTGCACATACGGAGCGTTAGGAGCATTTTCGACCGGAGTGGGTTCGACCGACCTGGCGGCCGCGATGGTTACCGGAGAAGTATGGTTGAAGGTGCCGGAATCCATGAAATTCATATTCAAAGGAAAACTTAATAAGTGGGTAGGGGGGAAAGACCTTATCCTGCATACTATAGGTGACATCGGCGTTGACGGAGCGCGATATCGCGCAATGGAATTCTGCGGAGAGGTGATCGATAAGCTTCCCATGGAAGACCGCCTGACCATGTGCAATATGGCGATAGAGGCCGGCGGCAAGAATGGCATAATAGCGCCGGACAAGATCACTTCTAACTATCTGAAAGCCATAAAAGTTAAGGCGAAGCCCGGAACCGGCAGAGCCTTCGCCAGCGATAAGGACGCGAAGTATTGCGACGTAAGAGAGTACGATTGCAGGAAGATCGAGCCGGTTGTCGCGTGTCCGAATCTGCCCAGCAATGTGAAGCCGGTCAGCTCGTTAAAAGACGTGACGATAGATCAGGTTGTCATAGGTTCGTGCACTAACGGCAGAATATCCGATCTCAGAATAGCGGCTAAGATCCTGAAAGGGAATAAGGTAAGATCGAGCGTAAGGCTGATAGTGATACCGGCTACGCAGAAGATATATCTGGACGCTGTCTCCGAAGGACTTGCCAGAATATTCATAAACTCCGGAGGCATCTTCTCGACTCCTACGTGCGGGCCGTGTCTCGGAGGGCATATGGGGATATTGGCCGCCGGAGAGCGCGCCGTATCTACCACTAACCGGAACTTTGTCGGGCGGATGGGTGATCCGACCAGCGAAGTCTATCTTTCCAATCCTGCGGTAGCCGCGGCGAGCGCTATAAAGGGCAGGATCGCACATCCTGAAGAGGTGATATAAATGGCATACAAAGGCAGAGCTCATAG
>CAZHIO010000162.1:0-3419 GCA_964532615.1 uncultured Planctomycetia bacterium | reverse complement strand
TATAGTGTGCGAGTGCAGGCCTATCATCGGTTTATTTATTTTAGTATTTGTCATAGTACTCCTTCGTCTGCAGCAAAAATATTCTTCGGGTCCTGCCGCGAGGGTGCCCATCGCGTCACCCATACGATATTTTTGCTTTCACCCCATTAATCTGCCGGCTCTGGTATACAGATCCCCGCCACACAAGTGGCGCCCCTGGCCTGAGTCGAACAGGCGACCAACGGTTTAGGAAACCGCTACTCTATCCATCTGAGCTACAGGGGCGTGTAATCTAACTCTGCCAAGTCTGGCGAAGATGGATGCTAACCATCCGGCATAACTTCAGTGCAATCCATCTGCCTGTCCCGCCCCTCATCTAAGTCCGGGCGGGAAGCTACAGGGGCGTGTAATCTAACTCTGCCAAGTCTGGCGTCCCATCCTACGAAGCCCTCCCGTATTCTAAGCGTCTTAAGGGCGAAGTAGGAAGCTACAGGGGCGAAATCAGCAATACTCGTCTTTTATCAATGAGATGATCGGATAGCCCTTGAGCCTCTCGCGGCCTTTGAGAGCGGTAAGTTCTATAAGAAAAGCTATGGCCTCTATCTTTCCACCCATCTTCTCCACCATATCGATGACCGCGCGGCACGTGCCTCCGGTAGCAAGGAGATCGTCTATTATGAGGACTCTCGCTCCGCTCTCGAAAGCATCCTGATGTATCTCGATAGTATCTTTACCGTATTCCAGATCGTATGTTATGGAATGGGTCTTGTGCGGAAGTTTTCCTTTTTTGCGGACAGGAGCGATGCCTAAGCCCATCTTATAAGCGAGCGCCGATCCGAATATGAAACCGCGCGCTTCGATACTGAGTATGATGTCTATCTTCTTATCTTTTAATTCCTGAGCGAATAGATCCACCGCTTCTCTGAATTTCTTTCCGTTCTTAAGAAGCGTGGTGATGTCTTTAAATATTATCCCTTTTTTCGGGAAATCCGGAACATCCCTTACAAATTGTTTAAGTTCGTTCATATGCCCTCCCCTAACTCCGCTTAGCGGCCGCTTCGTTATCCTGTTCTATCATATGCTCGCGCATCTTGCGCATCGCCGCGGACTCTATCTGCCGGACCCTCTCCCTCGTTATGCCGAAGTGTTTCGCCGTGTCTCTCAGCGTATGGGATGATCCGCCCTTAAGGCCGAACCTTAAACTCAATATCTTCTGCTCCCTCTTCGACATTCTCGCCAGAAGCGTGGCGAGTCGTTCCTGAGTGAAGAAAGCGGACAGGCCGTCGGAAGCCGAAGGCATATTCTCATCCTCTATAAGATCCATAAATTCCGTCGAACCTTCTTCGCCGACGGGAGTATTGAGGCTCGTCGTGCCGGTCACCATCTTGCTCAGCTGCTTCACCCTTTTTATCGGCAGCTTCATGCGCTTGGCGATCTCGCTTAATTTAGGTTTCCGCTTCAGACTCGTGGTAAGGTTCTCGCTGACCTTCTTGTACCGCATAAGCAGTTCGATCACATAGACCGGCATCCTTACGGTCTTGCCCTGATTCGCGATCGCCCTTGAGACATACTGCCGTATCCACCAGGCCCCGTATGTAGAGAATCTATACCCTTTTTTAGGGTTGAACTTCTCCACCGCTTTCATAAGGCCGAGGTTGCCTTCCTCTATAAGATCCATCATCGATACGCCAAGATGAGAATATTTTTTGGCGATGCTGATAACGAGCCGGAGATTCGCAGAGATCATCTTATGGCGCGCCTTCTTGTCGCCCTTCCTGATCTTTATGGCAAGAGATATCTCTTCCTCAGGAGTCAGAAGCGCTAACTTCTTTATATCTTTTAGATATAGTCTTATGGCATCCATATATCAATGCTCCGGTAAATACTGATCTCTATCTCTTCTTCTCTTCAACCGCCGCCTGCGCTAAAGCAAGACGAGCTATCGGAACTCTGAACGGAGAACAGCTGACGTAATTCATTCCGACCCGGTGACAGAACTTAACGCTCTCCGGATCACCGCCGTGTTCACCGCATATGCCGACCTTAAGATCTTTTCTGGTACGGCGTCCGCGCTCTATCGCTATCTTGATCAGCTCACCGACGCCATCCTGATCGATGGTCTGAAAAGGATCTGCCGGCAGGACCTTTGACGTAAGATAGTCGGGCAGAAAACTCCCTATATCATCACGGCTGAAACCGAAGCTCATCTGCGTAAGGTCATTTGTGCCGAACGAGAAGAACTCCGCGGTCTCGGCCATAGAACCGGCCTGCAGCGCCGCGCGCGGGATCTCTATCATAGTGCCATACATAAACGGCAGCTTCTTTAGAGAGAACTTCGCGCATACCTCTTTATATACTTTATCGACGATAACTTTCTGATTATCGAGCTCGCTCTTGGTGCATGTTACAGGTATCATTATCTCCGAGACCGTCTTCTTGCCGGATTTAATGAGTTCGGCCGTGGCCTCAAGGATCGCTTTTACCTGCATCGCGGTTATCTCGGGATATGTTATTCCCAGACGTACGCCGCGATGGCCAAGCATAGGGTTGTTCTCTTTCAGCATTTCAGCGCGCTTGCGAAGCTCGCTCATATCAACGCCGAGTTCCGCTGCGAGCGCCTGCAATTTATCTTCACTATGGGGAACGAACTCATGCAGCGGCGGATCGAGAAGCCTTATCGTTACCGGGTACCCTTTCATGGCCTCAAGAGTAGCTTTCACGTCGCTCTTAACGAACGGGAATAACTCGTCCAGAGCCTTCTCTCTCTCCTGTAGGGTCTTGGACATTATCATCTTGCGGAGCAGGAATAGCGGCTTATCGGCTCCCTCGCCGTAGAACATATGCTCGGTCCTGAAGAGGCCTATGCCTTCGGCCCCGAATTTAATGGCCTGGGCGGCATCCTTCGGAGTATCCGCGTTCGTGCGGACGTTGAGCGTTCTGAATTTATCTACCAGCTTCATCAGCTCTGTATATGATTTATTGTTATCGACATCTACGTCGACCAGGGATAGTTTACCCTGATAAACAAGGCCGGTCGTTCCATTCAAACTTAACCAGTCGCCCTCTTTAATAATAACGCCCTTTTTCGTAGTGAGCGATTTATTGTCATCGGCGATCTCGAAGTCGGTACAACCGACGATACAGCATTTACCCCATCCACGGGCTACGAGAGCCGCGTGCGAAGTCATGCCGCCCTTCAATGTCAATATGGCTTCCGCTTTATGCATGCCGTCGACATCTTCCGGAGAAGTCTCCTCGCGAACGAGTATCACCTTTTCGCCTCTCGATGCCCACGCAACAGCGTCATGGGATGTGAATACAGCCCGCCCAACCGCGCCACCAGGGCCGGCAGGAAGGCCTTTAGCTATGGAGCCCGCGGCCTTCTCGGCCTTAGGATCGATCATAGGCAGAAGCAATTCTACTAACTGATTCGCCCCTAC
>CAZHIO010000161.1:0-3427 GCA_964532615.1 uncultured Planctomycetia bacterium | reverse complement strand
CAGGACACTCTTAATGTCAAGGTTCCAAGTTCGATTCTTGGTGCGGGCACCAGTTTTCATGAGTAAGTCCTAGAATCGAAGCTCGTGAGCGCCGATTCTTATTAGATTTTGTTATACTTTTTCCGATTAATGTTATACGATATACAGGGTGTTTCGATTTAATGCAGCGGTAATTCAGTGGTAGAATGCGACCTTGCCAAGGTCGATGTCATGGGTTCGAGCCCCATCCGCTGCTCCAGTTTATAAACATAAAAGGCCAAGGAGGAACTGCTTCAATGAAGATAATGGATTTTTTAAGTACGAAGGCGGTTGTTGCCAATCTCAAGGCGACAGACAAAGAAGGAGTGCTAAGGGAACTCGTCGATTCTCTCTCCAAGGCCGAAGATATTAAGAATAAAGAAGAGCTCGTGAAGATCCTGTTGACGCGCGAGTCGCTTGGATCCACCGGGATCGGGCAGGGTATCGGCATACCGCACGCCAAGACCCAGAGCGTTAAGACTCTCGTAGCCGCTTTCGGGCTCTCCCATAAAGGCGTCAGCTTCGATTCGCTGGACGGCGAGCCGGTATATATATTTTTCCTTCTAATAGCTCCTGAGGAATCGGCGGGACCGCACCTTAAGGCCCTTGCCAGAATATCCAGAATGCTCAAAGATAAATATTTTAGAGAGCTCCTCAAAAAATCAAAAGACGAAAAAGATATACTTCGCATAATCCAGGAAGAAGATTCTAAGAAGTACTAAAGCTGTTCCGGAAATTCCAATTAACCGAATCCCGCCGGAATTAAGACGGGATTACTGTCGACTATTATAGGGAGTATGACGGGGTGAAGATACTGAAGATTTTCAAATGGTTATACCCCGGGATGTGGGTGAAGAGATGGATCCTCATGTCCGCTTTCGGGATCATCATGATATCCATGGGGTTCGTCGTGATGCTTCTGGAGCAGAACTCGAAGAGCAGGCTTTATGCGACTGTAATTATAATCATCGGCATAATTACAGTCATCACCGGCATAAAGAGAATAATCAGATCTTTTATAACCGTACTATTGCCCGAAGGTGAGGGCGAGCTCGTTGACAGGATATATCTTAAGAGAGTGCTTGACCGCGGTCCGCGCATTACCGTAATAGGAGGAGGCACAGGGCTCTCGACTATGCTTCACGGACTTAAGGAGTATACGTCGAATATAACCGCGGTGGTTACCGTGGCCGACGACGGCGGGTCTTCCGGACGCCTAAGAAAAGATTTCGATATGCTGCCGCCCGGAGATATACGCAACTGTTTAGTGGCTCTTGCCGATGCCGAACCTCTCATGGGGAAGCTGTTCCAGTTCCGTTTCGAAGAAGGCGGCGATCTAAAAGGGCATAGCTTCGGCAACCTCTTTATCGCGGCCATGACAAAAGTCGCGGGCAGTTTCGACGCGGCTATCAAAGAATCGAGCAAAGTTCTCGCGATACGCGGCAGCGTAGTTCCGTCCACTCTCGATAAAGCGGTACTGGTGGCTAATCATATCGATGGTACAGAGACGGTGGGGGAGAGCAATATCCCTAAAGCGGATAGCCCTATAAGACGAATATCGTTAAGGCCGTCCAATTGCCGCGCGACGGCTGAAGCGATAGACGCCATACGTAAGGCTGACGCTATAGTTCTCGGCCCGGGGAGCCTGTATACCAGCATAATACCGAATTTACTCGTAGGCAATATATATAGAGAGCTAATGGCTTCGAAAGCCATAAAGATATACGTTTGTAACGTTATGACGCAGAAGGGCGAATCCGACGGTTATAAAGCCAGTGATCACCTCAGGGCGATAATAGATCATACGACCTCCGGCATTATAGACTATTGTATAGTAAATACGGCGCGGATATCGGACGCGATGTTGAAAAAATACAAAGGCGAAGACGCGTATCCTGTAACCGCGGATATAGATAATCTGAAAAAGCTGAAAGTAAAAGCCGTTGAGGCTCATTTGGCGATCACAAAAGACTATGTCAGGCATGACTCCGTAAGGCTCGCGAAGATCATAGTGGATCTTGTGGGGAGCCTCAAGAAAGATAACATTAAGCAAGGTATTTAGAAGATATGGTTATAGAGAAAATTTTGATTATTAAAAATAAACAGGGCTTACATGCCCGCCCTGCCGCGCTATTTGTGCAGATAGCCAATAAATTTAATAGCGATATAACTATCTCTAAAGGCAGGCATAAGGTGAACGGTAAATCAATAATGGGAATTATGATGCTGGAGGCCGGAAGCGGTTCCAAGGTGACGATCGTCATAAATGGCGACGATGCGGAGGCCGCAATAAAGGAATTGGAAGCGCTTCTTATCAGCGAAAATATCGACGAACTGGTGATGTGATAAAATTACGAAGAAGAAAGAGACTATTCTTAAAGGTATTCCCGCCTCTCCCGGCATAGTGAGCGGTAAGGCTTTTCTTTACGGCAGGGAGCAGTATACCATTGCAAGGCGCTCCGTTAAGGAAGAGCAGCTGCCTAACGAGATAAAACGGCTTAAAGAAGCTCTCGCCCAGACGAAGAGCGAGATCCTGGAGATAAAGAAACGCATATCCGAAGAGATGAGCGCCAAACACGCTCAGATATTCAGTGCCCACCTGCTTGTTCTTGACGATAGCATGCTTATAGAGGAAGTCATCGCCAAACTCAAAAAAGACAAGCTCTCCATTGAATATATATTCCAGGATGTCCTTAGACGGTACATTAAAGTCTTCTCCGAGATGGACGACGAATATCTTAAAGAGCGCATAAGCGATATAAATGACGTCGGCAGACGGGTGCTCCGTAATCTTATAGGCGCCAAGGAAGACGTCTTAAGCAAGCTGAAGGATAAGGTGATAGTTATAGCTTATGATCTTTCACCTTCCGATACAGCTACTATGCATAAGAAGAATGTGAGAGGTTTCGCTACCGATATCGGCGGCAGGACGTCTCATACCGCTATCATGGCGAAATCGCTCGAGATACCGGCCGTAGTAGGGCTCGAGAGCCTGACAAAGAAAGTAGAAAGCGGCGATGAGATAATAATCGACGGTACTCACGGCATTGTGATATTGAATCCTTCTCCAAGGACGGTCAAGAAGTACGATCAGGACAGAGAGAAGTTTATAGTATTCGCCAAGCACCTGCTTGAGCTCAAGGATCTGCCATGCGTTACTCTGGACGGGAAGAAGGTGGCTCTTTCCGCTAATATCGAGGTTCCGGAAGATGTGCCGTCGGTAGTAGCCCATGGAGCCGAAGGCATAGGCCTTTACAGGACCGAATATTTTTACATGAATCGCAAAGATCTTCCTAACGAGGATGAGCAGTACAGGGCGTATTCGTCGGTCGCCAAAAGGATGAAGCCCAGCTCCGTTACGATAAGGACTATGGATCTGGGAGGAGATAAGTTCCTTTCGCAGCTCGAT
>CAZHIO010000160.1:0-3442 GCA_964532615.1 uncultured Planctomycetia bacterium | reverse complement strand
GCGCTTGGTTCGGGACCAAGAGGTCGACGGTTCAAATCCGTCCGCCCCGACCATTTTAAGCGAAAATGGTATACCTGCCATGGATCATCTCATGAAGATCTCTGCAATAAGATCAATAGAATGTAAAAGGATCAGCTGATGCCGGATAAGAGAGTGCATATCTATTATGAAGGCGCGGTTCAGGGCGTGGGATTCAGGATCTCCGCAGAACGCGTCGCGGGATCATTGGCCCTTAAAGGATGGGTCAGGAATCTCGATGACGGAAGAGTCGAAGTGTTATGTGAGGGGGAAGAGGGGGATGTAAAGAGATTTACGGAGAAGATAGTGTCAATTTTTAATAGATTTATATCCGATGTCGATATTGAGTGGACAGATCCTTCCGGGGAATACGAAACATTCGATATAAGAGACGATTAAAGTAACGTTTATTAATATTTTTGCAAAGAGTGTATATATGTGCGCTGAATATTCAGACAATGTAAAGAAAGAAATAGCCGCCCTTAGGGCGGATATAAGACGCCACGATAGGTTGTATTACGTTCTGGGAAAGCCGGAAATCTCCGACCAGGAGTATGATCGTCTTTACGGAAGGCTTAAGGAGATAGAAGAGAAGCATCCTGAGCTTAGCGCTCCGGATTCTCCCACCAGGAGGGTGGGCGGCGCAGTTTCGAAAGGATTTGCGACCGTAAAGCATTCGTTGCCCATGCTGAGCTTGGATAATACATACTCCGCCGATGAGATAAGGCGTTTCGATGAGAGGGTAAAGAAGAATCTATCCGGGGAGAAAGTGGAATATGCGGTTGAGTTAAAGTTCGACGGAGTGAGCATATCCCTTCTTTATGAGCTCGGTAAGTGGAAACGCGGCGCTACGCGAGGGGACGGTGAGTCGGGAGACGATGTCACCGAAAATCTTAAGACCATACGTTCCATACCTGTCGAATTCAGAGGCAATGTATCGGGCGTACCTGAGGCTATAGAGGTGCGCGGCGAAGTTTTTATGGCTAAGAAGACGCTCGATGATATAAATAGGGATAAAGACTCCCGCGGTGAAGAGCTATTCGCGAATCCGCGAAATGCCGCGGCCGGCTCCCTGAAGCTCCTGGATCCGAAAATGGTTTTTAAGAGACATCTGGATATGTATGCCTGGGGTATCGGTTACTGCCGCGGCAGAGAGTTTAAAACTCATATTGAAGTTCTCGAATACCTTAAGAGAGCCGGATTCAAGGTAAATCCTCATTACAAGCTTTGCGCTTCGATAGATCAGGTAATAGAGTATTGCGATCTATGGGAGTCTAAAAGGAGCGATCTGGATTTCGAGGTCGACGGCATGGTAGTGAAGGTGAACGGTCTCTCCCAGCGCGAGAGGCTCGGCTATACTTCAAAGAGCCCCCGATGGGCGATGGCTTATAAATTTCCGGCAGAAGAGGCTCTGACCGAGGTCCGGGATATAATCATACAGGTTGGAAGGACGGGGGCAATAACTCCCGTAGCCATATTGAAGCCTGTGCATCTTTCAGGCACAACGGTATCGAGGGCGACGCTTCATAACTTCGATGAGATAGAGAGGCTTGGCGTCAAGATAGGCGATACGGTATGCGTAGAAAAATCAGGCGAGATAATACCCAAAATACTGAGCGTCGCTAAAGAGAAGAGAACCGGAAGAGAAAAGGATTTTGTAGCCCCGATCGATTGTCCGGTATGCGGTGCCGGGCTGATAAGATTGCCGGAAGAGGTGGCTGTAAGATGTCCGAACGCCGGGTGCCGCGCCCAGATAAAAGAAGCCATCCTGCACTTTGCGTCAAAGACCGCTATGGATATCGATAATATGGGCGAGGCCGTGGTGGATCAGCTCGTTGAGAAAGGGCTCGTCAAAGATTACGCCGATATATATAATCTAGGGCCGGATGATATCAAGGCCCTTGATAGAATGGCTGACAAGAGCGCCCGCAATCTTATGGACGCCATAGAGAAGTCCAGGTCAAATGATCTCAACAGGCTTATATACGGCCTGGGCATAAGGCACGTAGGGGAGAACTCCGCATGGGTCCTTTCGGAGCATTTTGGCTCGATAGAAAGATTGAGGCGCGCCGGGACGGAAGAGCTCACTTCGATAAGAGAGATCGGCCCGGTTATGGCGGGTTCTATAGTTCAATTCTTCCGCAATAAAGAGAACCTGAAGATGCTGGAGAAGCTGGAAAGAACGCTGGTGCGCATATCCGGCCCGATCAAGACGGATAAACCCGGAAAGCTCTCCGGAAAGACGATAGTTGTGACCGGTTCGCTAAAGTCATTCTCCAGGGCGGAGATAGAGGATGCGATAAGAAGATCCGGAGGCAATCCATCCTCAAGCGTCAGTAAAAATACGGACTTTATAGTATGCGGCGAAGACGCCGGATCCAAGAGAGATAAAGCAAAAACTTTAGGGATAAAGATCATAAGCGAAGAAGATTTCAAAAAAATTATCTCTTAACACAGGAGACTGTATGAAGAAGGTATTTGCGTTAATGATGGCGATAGTTTTAGCGATAAGCCTTGTAGGTTGCGATGCCTTGCAGAGGAAATTCACGCGCAAGAAGAAGTACACCAAACCGGTGCCGCGTATCTATCAGATGAAGAAATACGACGTAAAACCGTCGACGGAACTATACAGCAAACATTACGCTTACTGGCAATCCTGGATGTCCGAGCTCATACAGGACCTCGGCGATAATCATAAAAAAGATGTGAGATGCATAGAAGAAGCCATAAGTCAGATCCATGATATGCAGAATATACTCGTTCCGGAGAAGGCGGACGCTATTGACAAACAGATAGGTAGGCTCGAAGAGATCAGGGATACTATCGAAAAAGAAGAGTTGAGCCAGTTTAATACGAGCCGTATACTTATGGACCTTGAGCGCGTAGACAGGACGGTAAAGCGTGAATTCGACGTGAAGAGAATAAAGAATTATGTTAAAGAGAGTTTTGACGAGGCGCCTTTGGCTAAAGACGACAAAGAAGCGCAAGCGCCATCAACATTCGGCGCCAGCCTGCCGAGATAGCGGTCAGGGAAAGCTTTGATGAGATCAAAATTAGAGTCGAAAAAATTTGTCGTAGGACCGCTCGGCACAAACTGTTACCTGATAAGTGACGCCGCTACGGGAGAAGCGTGTATTATAGATCCCGGTGCGGAGGCCAAACGGATCAAGAGCTTCATTGATGAAAAAGCCCTTACGTTGAAATTTATACTGAACACCCATGGGCACGGCGATCATATAGCCGCGAATGCTTTTTTCAAAGTGCCAATCTTCATACATAAACTTGACGCCGATTTTTTAACGTTCCCCGATAAGAACCTGTCGCGCGTATTCATGGGCGGCATAATATCGCCGAAAGCCGATAAATTGCTCGAGGACGGCGACCTGATAAAATTAGGAGGCCTCGATATCAGGATACTGCACAC
>CAZHIO010000159.1:0-3443 GCA_964532615.1 uncultured Planctomycetia bacterium | reverse complement strand
ACTTCATAGGGAAGAGAAAAATATTCTACACGGCTTCAGCCATATTCATAATAGCCGGTATCGTAATGTTCGCTGTGCGAGGCGAAAAGAATTACGGTGTCGACTTCTCTGGCGGCACATTACAGCAGTTCATGTTCGATAAACCGGTCCAGATCGAATCGATAAGAAAAGCCCTGAAAGAGATCGGGCAGGGAGATGCGGCTATCCAGCAGTATGGTGATCCCAGAGAGATCATGGTGCGCACTCAGGCGAATGTCACGACCCAATTGAACGCTGCGCTGAAGAAGGAGATCAAGAATAATCAGTTCCAGATAATGCGGGTCGAGAGCGTAGGGCCTGCCGTAGGCAGGAACCTGAGGCAGAACGCGCTGATAAGCTTATTTCTGGGTCTGGCCGGTATAACCATATATATAATGTTCAGGTTTGACCTGAAATACGGCATTGCCGGTGTCATAGCCCTGATCCATGACGTAATATTTGCGATAGGCGCTATGGCTTTTACGCATAGACAGTTTGACCTTACCATAGTCGCGGCCTTATTGACGATAGCCGGTTATTCGATCAACGATACCGTCGTTATTTACGATAGGATAAGAGAGAACCTTCGCGTCGTCAAGAAAGGGAGCTTCTCCGATATTGTAAACTTAAGCGTAAATCAGATGCTTGGGCGAACGATACTTACTACCGGCATTACGATGCTCGCGGTTGTGGCGCTTCTGGGGCTGGGTGGTGAAGTTCTGAATAACTTTTCGTTCTGTATATTTGTCGGATTCCTTACGGGAGTATATTCGACGGTATATATCGCAAGCCCGATGGTCATCTCATGGAACCGCGTGAGGATAGCAGGGAAGAAGTAGCCCCGTTATTCGTGGACAATATAAGGGTATGTTGTTATGAGTAATTATGCCCGCATAAGGTGGGTTTTAATTGTTGTCCTCGGATTGAATTGGGCTGTGGCGGCCGCCAAGATGATCATAGGCTTTATGACGAGCTGTCAAAGCATGATAGCCGACGGTTTTCACTCGCTATCGGACGGAACATCCAATATAATCGGGCTGATAGGCATAGCCCTATCGTCGAAGCCTGTTGATCAGGGCCATCCTTACGGCCACAAAAAATACGAGACATTCTTCTCGTTAGGTATCGCCGCGCTTCTCATGCTGGTCTGCTTTAATCTTCTTCGTGACGGATTCGCACGTCTATTTCACCCGGTAACGCCGCAGGTGGACTTAAGAAGCTTCATAGTTATGCTGGTTACTATTGCCGTTAACATTCTTGTCGTGAAGTATGAATACAAACAGGGGAAGGCGCTCCGGAGCGATCTTCTCGTAGCGGATTCCATGCATACTAAAGCCGATGTTTACACATCGCTATCGGTTATAGTCGCTTTGGTAGGTATTAAACTTGGGTTCCCGATAGTGGACCCTATTGCAACACTTGTTATAGCTGTATTTATAGGATATGCGGTAATAGAGATAATAAAGGAAGCTTCCAGAATACTATGCGATACGGTCGCTATAATAGATTCAGATAAGATCTCAGAGATCGTAATGGCTGTCAAAGGGGTCAAGACCTGTCATAAGATAAGGACGCGCGGAAGGCCTGATGATATATGCGTCGATCTTCATGTACAGGTCGATCCCGAGATGAGCATAGAAGACGCTCATAAGGTATCATACGTAGTAGAAGCCTCGCTTAAGAAGAATATCCCTGAGCTGACCGATGTCCTTGTTCACGTAGAGCCTAAAGCTAAGCCTTTAAAATAGCCGCTTTTAGAAAGATCCGATGCGAAAAATCTGGCGCGTAAAGAACGTCGAGCCTTCATTAAGGGACGCTCTCTCCAAAGACCTCAATATATCGAAAGTCACCGCGCATCTGCTTGTCAGCCGCGGCGTTCATACCGCGGAAGCCGCGGCGGAGTTTCTGAATTCTTCGCTCGCTACCTGTCATGCCCCATCGCTTCTCAAAGATATGGATAAGGCCGTAGCCCGCATTAAGAAGGCGCTCCAGAAGAAGGAGAAGATACTCGTATATGGTGATTACGATGTGGACGGCATGACCGGAGTAGCTCTTCTCTATTCCGCGCTTAAAACCCTCGGCGCCGCAGTAGAGTTTTATATTCCCAGTCGCATAGAGGAGGGGTATGGCTTGAATAATCAGGCTATAAAGAAAGCGCATGCCGGAGGCATATCGCTTATAGTAACCGTGGACTGCGGGATATCGTCTTTTAAAGAAGTGGACCACGCAAACTCTTTCGGTATTGATGTTATTATTACAGATCATCATGAGATAGTCGGAAGCTCTGTTCCGAAAGCCTCAGCCGTCATTAATTCGCTTCAGCATGATTGTAAATATCCTTTTAAACATCTGGCGGGAGTGGGTATCGCGTATAAATTAGTCAAAGCTCTATACGAATCGACGCCGCACTTCGCGGAAGACTTTCTGGATCTTGTGGCTCTCGGCACGGTAGCGGACGTAGCGCCGCTTCTGGGCGAGAATAGAACCCTTACTAAACACGGACTGACCGAATTGACCAGGCGTAACCGCATAGGGCTTAAAGCCCTTATGGATGTCGCGGGGCTCGGCAATAAGGATATCTCGAGCGGCCATATAGGATTCGCGCTCGGTCCCAGGATCAACGCCATGGGCCGCGTAGGCTCTCCCGATAAAGCGCTCGAGCTATTGCTGAGTAATAACGAGGAGGAGTCCATGCGGTTGGCTAAGGTCCTGGATTCCGAAAACAAGAACCGGCAGAAGATAGGCGCGGCTATACTTGAAGAGGCGCTTGCGAAAGTGGAGAGAGAAGTTAATTTTAAGCATCATCGCATAATAGTTCTGGCGAGTGAAAATTGGCATCCGGGCGTTATAGGAATAGTCGCTTCACGCCTTGCCGATCAGTTCTACAGGCCTTCCATCATGATATCATTAGACGGTAAGATCGGTAAGGGATCAGGAAGGAGCATAGAACATTTTCATCTCTTCGAATATCTCCAGCGATGCAAGGAGAGCCTGGTCAGTTTTGGAGGACACGAAGCGGCCTGCGGTATAAACATAGAGAAAGACAGGATCGATGATTTCAGGGAAATGATAAACGCCGAGGCGGCAAAGGATGTCGACGAGGCCATATTCAGCGAAAAGCTTGATATCGATATAGAGATACCGCTTAATGCATTAAGCGACGACGTTATAAAAGAGATGGAGGCTCTTGCGCCGTTCGGAGAGGAGAACCGGCGTCCGGTGCTGGCTTCGCGTAATCTCACCGTAAAAGACTCGCCCCGCGGCATAGGAAAGAACGGAGTCAAGATCTGGGTTACCGACGGACATATAACATGCGAAGCTATAACTTTTAATAAAGATAAATTTGAGATCCCGAGGGCCGGCGCAAATATTGATATCGCTTATATGCCTTCAATGAACGAATGGCAGGGCGTGCAATCTATTCA
>CAZHIO010000158.1:0-3478 GCA_964532615.1 uncultured Planctomycetia bacterium | reverse complement strand
TTTAAGTTTAAATATAAAACCCGTAGAATATTTATATTCTTTGCCCGTCACGCCGGTTTCTTCCTGAGCCGATACATCCCAAAAAAGCGAGCCGGCACGGCTCAGTTTTGATATTAATTCCGCCTGCTTCAATCTGGATTCGGCCGATTTTACCTGATATGAGTTTTTTAGCAGATTCGATATTATGTCCGATAAGTTTGCCGATCCTCTTTCTACGGATGCGGGTATGGGCACCGTATAAGAATGAGCAGCGTCGGGCACGCTTATTTTAACCGGCGGCGCTTGAGACGATGCGCAACCGATCATAGAGACAATAACCGCGACAAGTGACGATAGCGCCATGCGTTTGGTGATCGGCTTTATCATATATATGTAGAGGGATGGCAGGAGTGGAAGCATCGCGAGCATACTCATTATCGTGTGTTCTTTAAACCCTTCGTGTACAGAAATTATTTTCCTGACGGATTCTGAAAGATCGTAAAAGGCCGGATGCCTGAAATCGTCTGATAGGGCTATAGGCGTTACATTTGCGATTTCCGGAGCGACGCCTTTCGATATTAAGGCGCTCCTGACCGATGTTCCAATTTCGAAAAACCTTATAACCGCAAGGGCGCTGTATATACCTATGGCCGCCGCGGTAAATATGAGCGATCCTGATGTAATGGCGCTCTGCGCATAATGGCTGATTAATACGATCATGGATGACAGGGCTAACCCGGTCAGCCCGCTATAAATAGCCCACCTAAATCCTTCGCTTGCTTTGAAGGCGTGCGCCGATACCGGCTTCTGACTTGAAGCATTCGTCGTTTTCTGTGCTTTAGGCGCACCGGGCTCGATGGTGGTTGTAGGTTTAGCCTTATAGGTAGATGGCTTCCCGCTCCCTTCCCGCTGTGCCGGAAGCTGACCGCCTGCACCTGAGAATGGTACGATCTTCATAAAAGGCTGGCCTGCTCTTATCATAAGGTTCGGCCCTACGATCATGGGCCTTGTAACCGGCTTTAGATCTACTCCCATAAAAGTAATACCGATCATGTGATTATAGGCCACCGTCCCCGACGCCGGAGCTATGATAACGCAATTTCCGATCTGCTCTTCGTAGAATCTGAGCATCTCTAAATCCATTTTTCTGCTGTTCTCGGCTATCTGCAGCTTTTCCTTAGATGTGCTTATGGCTGTTTCCAGAGTAGTGATCGCCGATTCCTTATTGGCATCGACAATGTCACGGTTGGCCTTTGCCTCATCCAACGTGAAAAGAGAAAGATCCAGAGCCGATCTTGCCCTATTTTCATCCATCAAAGCCGTATTATAAGCGATGGCGTATTGCTCGATCTCATACTGCGTAGAAAAGCCTTTGGATAGAAGCTTTTGCATATCTTCGAGCATCCTCTTCCTCAGGGGGGTGGTCTTTCCCGCCGCGTCTGCTCCCGCTTTTGCCGCGTCGTATGTTTTTTGCGCCGCCTTGACACCGGCATCGGCTTCGTTTACTCTGCTTACATATTCCTGTTCAAGATACGCCTTTTTACGTTTGGTAGCTTCTTCAAGCGCCGCGGCGGCTTCGACCACGAGCCGGTTACACTCCTGCCACTTTACCTGCTGCTGGTCCCTGAGAGACTTCAGTACCGATGAGTTGAGCACCGCAACCGTATCTCCCGTTCTAACCTGCTGGCCTTCGGGAACTATCCATTCTATCGTTGCTCCTATTGCGCCCTGCAGGCTCATCTCCGCGGTACGGACATTCGATTGTACGGGAGCGCCTGTTTGCGCGGGAGCCTGAAGCTTCTGGGCCATAGCGTTAGGAGGGGCGATACGCATTATAGCCTGGCCTTTTCTTACCATTAACTCCGGGCCTACTATTACGGTCTCTGTAACCGGGTCTACGGCATAGCCGAAAAAGTATGTTCCGATAACGTTGTCATAGACCACCTGTCCGGCTTCCGGAGCATATATAGAGCAGTTGCGTATATTGGTCTCGTAGAATCGCAGCTGAGCCGACTGTAAATTATGGTTAGCTTTTGCTGTTGACAGATCGCTCTCCGCCGTCTTTATCGCGCCGTCAAATATGGCGATCTGTGAGGCCATTAGGGCATCGGCAAGCTTACGGCTGCTATTACCTTCTTCCAGTATGCGCACAGCTAAGGCCGCTTCGGACGCAGTTCTTTCATTTATAGTATCAGCCTGGTTCTTTTTTATAAGGCTGTCATTGTATTCAAATCTGGCTACTATCTCTTTCTGAAGCAATGTTTCGAGCCTCTTCACCTCTTCCTGCGCTAACCTGACATTGTCCTCTGCCAGTTTTTTATTGATTTGCCCTACCTTATCCATCCCCTCACCGGCTTTGATCTTTGCTTCCGCTATGAGCACAGCGACCCTATACTGTTTCTCAAGGTATATGCGCTTTAAAGCTTTTGCTTCTTCGAGCTTGTTTCCGGCATCGACGACAAGGAGAGAGGTCGCGTTACAGGTCTTCTTCTGCTCATCTCTTAATTTTTCCAGAGAGGATGAGTCGAATCTGACAAGAAGGTCTCCTCTTTTAACAAGACTTCCTTCGGGCACTATCCATTCGATAGTCGCGCCGACATCGCCCGACGCTCCGAACTTAAAGGGCTCTATTTCGCAGCGTACGGAAATGCCTCCTAACGGAGTTTTGTTTTGTGTGTCTAATGATGAGATCTGATTACTGATTCCGCCCATAAAATTTGAAACTATTTGCCTGGCCGGAGCCGCAAAATAATAGAACGCGATAGCTAATAAAGAGATCAAAGCCCCGATCATAAGCAATCTGCGGCCGATAACACGGTTATGCGATCTCCTTTGCGGCTGAGCTGTGGATAGATTAGGTATCTCAACAGGGGCGGTTGCAGCTGTTACTGACGTTCCGGCAGTCTCGTGAGCTCTAAGCTCTTCGCGTTTAGTCCGCGCGGCCTGTCTTTCGATTTCGGGGAGTGCTGCTATTATTTCATCGGTGATGTCCTGAGATCTTGTGGCGCTTGCTATGGCGGCTCTGGCGGTCTCCTGGGCGGCTCTGGAATCTTCCTGGGATTTGAGCTGGGACCGTTTTGCTATGGCGGCAGGTCTTTCGATTTCGGGGAGTGCTGCTATTGTTTCATCGGTGATGTCCTGAGATCTTGTGGCGTATGCTACTCTGATTCGAGCATTCTTTTGTGCTGCTAAGGCGGACTCCTTGGCTTTAAGCTCTTCGCGTTTAGTCTGTGCGAGGCGTCTTTCGGCCTCAGGAAGAGCTGATATAAGAGTGTCTGTAATATCCCGGGATTTCGTGGCGGATGTTATGGCGGCTCTGGCGGTCTCCTGGTTAGCGATGATATCGGAATCCAACATCGTTTGAAGCTCGCGGCCTATCCCGATGTACTTATCGGCGTCCCGACCGGGATGAGTTGCGTCTAACTTAAGCTCCGCGTATGCTTTTTTTGAAGCGGCATTCTTGACAGGAGTGAGTATAACACCGCCGCCGGACCTATCA
>CAZHIO010000157.1:0-3480 GCA_964532615.1 uncultured Planctomycetia bacterium | reverse complement strand
CGTAGCTTTACTTGCCAGGGCCGAACTCCGGGACACCCTGGGGTTCATCTCTATAACCACCATCCTTCCGTTCTCCGGATTGACCGCGAACTGGATGTTGGACCCTCCCGTTTCAACTCCGATCTCGCGTATAATATCTATCGCGGCGTCCCTCATGCGCTGATATTCCCTGTCAGAAAGCGTCTGTTGCGGCGCCACGGTTATACTGTCGCCCGTATGCACCCCCATGGGGTCCAGGTTCTCTATCGAACACACGATAACAACGTTATCCTTTTTATCCCTCATTACTTCCAGTTCGTATTCTTTCCATCCGATGATAGATTCTTCGATCAGTATTTCGCTTGTCATGCTGTTGCGAAGCCCACGGGCCGCCAGCTCTTTGAACTCTTCCATATTACTGACTATCCCACCGCCCGTTCCTCCTAATGTGAAGCTCGGCCTTATTATGAGCGGAAACCCGATATTATCCGCCACCTTATAAGCTTCATCCATCGTTCTGGCTATCCCGCTTTTCGGCAGATCGAGGCCTATCTTCTGCATGGCTTTTTTGAATAGATCCCTGTCCTCGGCCTTCTTTATCGCCTTAATGTCCGCGCCTATTACTTCGACCTTGAACTTCTTTAGGATCCCGGCTTCCGCCAATCCTACGGCAGTATTGAGCGCCGTCTGCCCTCCGAGGGTAGGTAAGAGCGCGTCGGGACGCTCTTTCTCGATAATTCTGGCGACCATGTCGACGGTTATAGGCTCAATATAGGTCTTGTCGGCCAGCTCGGGGTCGGTCATTATAGTGGCCGGATTGGAATTTACGAGGATAACCGTATAGCCGTCCTGTCTCAATACTTTACATGCTTGTGACCCCGAATAGTCAAATTCGCATCCCTGGCCGATAACTATCGGGCCGCTTCCGATTATGAGGATCTTTTTAATATCTATTCTCTTAGGCATTCTTCTTCCGTTTCATCATTTCGATGAATCTTCCAAACAGGTATTCCGAGTCGTGCGGGCCGGGAGCTGATTCCGGATGGAACTGAACTGAGAATATCGGCAATTTCTTGTGCCTCATCCCCTCTAGCGTCCCGTCGTTTAAATTAGAATGGGTCATCTCTATATCTTTCTTATTAAGAGTATCGATGTCGACGCAGAAGCCGTGGTTCTGAACGGTTATCGCGACTTTGCCGGTCTTTAAATCTTTGACCGGATGATTCCCTCCATGATGCCCGTATTTTAGTTTAAATGTTTTGCCTCCCAGCGCCTGTCCCAGCATCTGGTGGCCGAGGCATATTCCGAACATCGGTAATCGTCCCACGAGCTCACTTACCGTTTTTACAACATATGGCACGGCCGCCGGATCACCCGGGCCGTTTGACAGAAGCATACCGTCTGGTTTTAACGCGATAATCTCTTTCGATGTGGTCTTTGCGGGTACTACGGTGACCTTGCAGTTGTTCTTCGCGAGCTCTCTTAATATGTTAAATTTTACTCCGCAGTCGAGAACCGCTACCTTATACTTTCCGGCTTGATTCCACACGTAACCTTTTGCCGGAACAACCTCTTTAACCAGATCCACCCCTGCGAGTCCGCGTGATCGACGTGCTTTTTGTATTAACTCTTTCTCATCCTGCTCGAGCGTTGTTAATACGGCTTTCAACTCGCCGGATTGCCTTATCCTTAATGTCAGGGCGCGGGTATCGATCCCCTCTATTCCGATAATATTATTCTCTTTAAGATAATCTCCCAGGCTTTTACGCGAGCGCCAATTCGAGGCCACTTTTGAGTATTCTTTGACTACAAATCCCTCTAAGAATATACCCTTTGACTCTACGTCTTCATCGTTTATTCCGTAATTGCCTATCAGGGGATATGTCATCGTCACGATCTGCCCTTTATATGACGGATCGGTCAATACCTCCTGGTAACCTGCCATGCTGGTATTGAAGACGACCTCCCCGGATCTTTCACCTTCGGCTCCAAAAGAAGCGCCTTTAAATATTGTACCGTCTTCCAGAGCAAGAAACGCCTTCATTTTGCTTTCCTTAAAGCCGCCGTTATGAACTCCCTGAACAGCGGGTGTGGTCTGTCCGGTTTAGACTTGAATTCCGGGTGAAATTGTACCGCTATGAAGAACGGATGGTCTCTTATCTCGATCATCTCTACCAGATTCTTTTTAGGATACACCCCGGATAGGATTATACCCTTTTTCTCAAGCAATTTTCTATATTTATTATTAAATTCATACCTGTGGCGGTGGCGCTCGCTTATTGAGATTTTCTTATATGCTCTGTATGCTACGGTGCCTTTCTTTACCCTGCACGGATACGCTCCAAGCCTCATCGTGCCGCCCATATTTTTGACATGGCGTTGTTCTTCCAGGAGGCTTATAACAGGATGGGGGGTTTTTTTATCAAACTCCGATGAGTTCGCTTTTTTAAGGCCCGAGACGTTTCGGGCAAATTCTATGACCGCGCATTGCATGCCTAGACATAAGCCTAAAAACGGTATACTATTTTCTCTCGCGAATTTTATAGCCGCTATTTTTCCCTCTATGCCGCGGTATCCGAAACCTCCCGGGATTAGCACGCCTGATATTCCTTTAAGAAATTTTGATGGGCCGTCTTTTTCGATTTCTTCGGAGTCAATTTTGTGGACTACGACCTTCGTATCATTGTATATTCCGGCATGGACAATGGATTCGTATATCGACTTGTACGCGTCCTGGAGGCCTATATATTTGCCGACGACGGCTATCTCTACTTTTTTACGCGGGGAGACCGCGCGTTCCACCACTTTCGATTGCCAGCTTTTTAGATCCGTAGAAGTGCATTTTAGGCCAAAGTGTTTTAATATTATCTTATCGAGCCCCTGATTTTTAAATATTATCGGCACTTCGTATATCGTATCGGCGTCCTTCGCCTCGATGACGGAATCTTTAGTAACGTTACAGAATAGCGATATCTTTTCTTTAATATCGTCGGATAGCGACTTCTCGGTCCGGCATATTAGGACATCGGGCTGTATGCCTATTTCTCTTAATTTTCCTACTGAGTGCTGAGTGGGCTTGGTCTTTATCTCCTCAGCGGTCTTGATATATGGAATCAGTGTAAGATGTACGTATAAAGTATTCTTATATCCGGCATCTATTCTGAATTGGCGAATGGCTTCCAAAAACGGAAGGCTCTCGATATCTCCTACGGTGCCGCCCACTTCCACTATCACTATATCTGCTTTAGAGGCCTGAGCGGCTTTCCTTATCCTGTCCTTTATCTCGCCTGTTATATGAGGGATGACTTGTATGGTCTTGCCTAGATAGTCCCCGCGTCTTTCTTTAGCTATAACGGTATTATAGATCTGCCCGGTTGTGACGTTATTAAATCTGGAAGTTATCGAGCGGGTGAACCTTTCATAATGGCCTAAATCCAGGTCTGTTTCAGCGCCGTCCTCTGTTACATATACTTCGCCATGCTGATATGGGTTCATCGTCCC
>CAZHIO010000156.1:0-3494 GCA_964532615.1 uncultured Planctomycetia bacterium | reverse complement strand
CTATCCGGCTATAGCCAGAGAGTCGAAGCCTCCGGTCGAGACGATCGAACAGGCTAAGAATATGCCTATTGACGCCGGCGTAATGCCGACGGAAGAAGCTTCTTTTGCCGAGCTTTTGGGCGCTTCTCTGTCATCGGATGATATAAAGATAAATCTTATGCCCGAAGAAGCCGGTGATGAGTCGCGGCTTATCTTGGCAAAAAAGAATTTACTGACGGCGTTTGCTCTCTTCGCGATAATCGGAATGCTGACTTTGGGGATATTTGTAAAGAAGCTGCATGATAACAGCGTATATTTTTCTACGATAAACGCCGAGCTGAAAAAGATCGAGTCCAATGTGACCGGGGCTAAAAAGATGATAAAAGAGATAAGTATCATACGGCAGGTCATGTCGAAACGGCCGCTTGCGATAGATATCGTTTCCGAAATATACGGCATAACCCCGGAAGGGATATCGTTAAGCACGATCGACTATGAGAGCGGAAAATCATTCTCAGCGAGGGGAAGCGCCGCTTCGCTTGGCGACGCATTTAAGTACGTAACCATATTGGAGAGATCACCGTTCTTTGAAGGAGTGAAAGTGAAATACGTGAATAAGAGAACGGTGGAAAGTAAAGAGACGGCTGATTTCGAGATAACGGCCGCTATCACCGAATCGAAATAGCGATGGGGTTATAATGATTATCGATAACTTTAGTAAAAGAGAGAAGCGATTAGCGATTATTACGTTCTCTCTAATACTTGCGGCGTTAGTCTATATTTTCATAATAGCGCCGCTCCTGTCGGGATGGGGAGGCCTTAATAACCAGGTGCGGATGAAGATCGGCATGCTGGAGAAAGACTTAAGGATACTGGCGAACCAAACGGCGCTGAAAGCGGAATATTCCAAGCTATCCAAGTATGCCAAGAGCGGCGCTTCCGATGAACAGACGATATCCGACACGCTCTCTTATATAGAAAATGTTTCACGGAACGATTCGTGTTTTATAGTCAATATTAAGCCCATAGGCGTCACGAGCTCCAGTTCGTATAAAGAGATACTTATAGACGTCACTGTCGAAGCTGGGATAGCCCAATTTTCCAAATTTATATATGACATGGAGAACCCAAGGGATGTGCTTATAAACATAAAACGCTTCACCCTGAGCTCTAAATCCGGACAGACTGGTATGTTGAAGGGCACATTCTTTATAAGCAAAATACTATTGGATTAGCTCCGGCTTTTACGAAAGCGTCTTAACACATTGACAAATAAGACAGTTATGATATGCTTTCCATGAAGTAACTATAGGCAGGATATAAGCAACTCATAGTAAAGATAGAGAATAGGATAAAATCCCAAGTGCAAAATGACGCATCGCCCGACGGTGTTCAATTATCAGCTAAGATAGACGGATATATATCGAAAGCCCTTAAGGCGGATCTTTTTAAGCACAGGGCATTCGATCCGCATAACCTTAAGAGATTAAGCAGATATATGACCGTGATAGCGGTTCTGATGGCATTGTATCTAATAATCGATATCCTTATGGTCAAGCCGTCCCGTAGCGCGGTTTCAATGATCTCAGGTTCATCTGCATCAGGGGTGACTCAGCCGTTAGCTCAGAGCGCTATGCCTCTGGAGATGAAAGGTTATGCTTATTACTCTAACAAGATATCCGGCAGGAATATCTTTACCGCTAACGCGTACACGGAAACCGACGGATTATCCGGTACCGGCGAACCTGCGGACGACAGCATAGGGCTGGTCGGAATAATACCGGGAAATGATCCGCAGGCCATAATAGAAGACAAGAAGAGCCAGCAGACATATTATCTTAAAAAAGGACAGGCGGTAAACGGCATTACCGTCGAGGACATAGACGGCGGCAGGGTATCGCTTGATTGCAGGGGCAAGAAGATGACCCTTTTACTGTAGTGAAGCTCGGCACTTTTATTGATCCATGCTAAGGGCAATGGGGAGGCCATAAATGAGAAGAAGGATTAACGCGCTGGTTACTGTCGTCTTATTTATTTCGATGGTATGCCCTCCTGCGCTCGTGTGCACGGCAGGAGCCGAGACCGATATGTCTTCCGCTTCCGGCGTTGAGAGCGGTTCGGGCATACAATCGGACCAGGAATCGGGCAAGATATCTTTAGACCTGAAGGGAATGGACGTTGTCGAGGTTATAAAGATGCTCGCCTCAAAAGGCAATCTCAATGTCGTGTTAGGAGCTGACGTTAAGGGGAAGGTCACCATATTCTTAAAGAGCGTATATCTTATGGACGCTTTCGATATAATACTTATCGCTAATAATCTGGCGTATGAGAAGCGGGGCGATATAATTTACGTTATGAGCCAGAGGGAATACGAAAGGATGTACGGCGAACAGTACGCCGAAAAGAAAGAGATGATGATCTACAGGCCTAAATACGCAAAGGCCGCCGATCTGGTAAAAGCTCTGAGCCAGATGAAGACTAAGGTCGGGAAGATGCTCGTTGATGAGGGCTCGAATACCGTTATAGCTATCGACAGTCCGCAGACCATATCTCAGATAAATGACGCTATTATAAATATGGATATCCCTACCGTGACAAAAATATTCGAACTTAAATACTCCAAGGCCGTAGATATGAAGGATAGGGTTACCGAGAGCCTTACAAAAGGCATCGGGACCGTGCAGATAGACGAGAGGACCAATAAGATCGCGGTTACGGATCTGGAGAAGAAGGTCGGCGATATTGAACGGATGATCATGGCTTTTGATGACAAGCCAAAACAAGTTCTCATAGAGGCTAAGATATTCGAGATCACGCTTAATGATCATCTGCAGCTTGGAGTACAGTGGGATAGCGTCATTAAGAAGATACAGAAAGAGATAAGCCTTAAGAGCGCGTTCCAGCTGGCGAATTTCGGCGCTTTCGGGCCTCCGGGAGCGGAGCTGCTGGTGGGGGTTCTGGGATCAAGCGGAGTAGATGTCATGATACAGGTTCTTAAGACTATAGGAGACACTAATCTGCTTTCAAGCCCGCGGATCACCGCGCTAAATAACCAGGAGGCCAAGATACTGGTAGGCTCATCCCAGCCATATGCCACGAACACGGTCACGCAGAGCACGGGAACGGCTACGACCGGCACCAATATAAGCTTTCTCGACATTGGTGTAAAGCTATTCGTGACTCCGAGTATAAATAACGATGGTTTTATAACAATGAAGATCCGTCCCGAAGTGAGTTCCACAAACAGTAATTACACGTACGGGACTCCTCCGACAACGATCCCCATCGTACAGACAACCCAGGCTGAGACGAGCGTCAGCGTCAGGGACGGTACCACCATAGTCATAGGAGGCCTGATAAAAGACGAAAGGACCAAGACGGTTAATAAGATCCCGATCCTCGGCGATATACCGATCCTTAAGTTCGCATTCAGTAATACTGACGAGCGCGTTAAGAAGCAGGAGCTCGTGATATTTCTTACCCCTCATTTAATAACGGGAGAGAACGACTATCTG
>CAZHIO010000155.1:0-3498 GCA_964532615.1 uncultured Planctomycetia bacterium | reverse complement strand
CGAACTCGCTGCGCGTAAAACAGCGTTAACCGCTAAAGCCGCTCAGGCCGATAGCCTCGTATCGGATACGACGGTTTTCCTGCAAGTGGTAGGTAATGCTCGCGGCAGGCCCACTAATGACGCGATAGAATATCTTTCCACCCTGCTTGACTATGTAAAAGATAACGCTCCCCGTACCCTCATTAATTCCGTTCTGGCTGATATATATGTTCAAAAAGGCGATAACAAAAACGCTATAAAGACCGCCACAAAAGTAATTGACGCTGTCCCTGCCCCAACATCTCCTGACGACATTCGTATGGCCGTACGGGCTTATCTTGTTCTTGCTGAGGCTCTTATCGCGTCAAAAGAAAAAGATTGGCAGACCACATTAGGCACTTATGTTACTAAGATCTCCGACTATACAGTGATGCTGCATGATAGGTATAGGGATGTGTCAGGTATAGATAATTTTATAGGGTTACTCGCAAAGTGTATTGATATGCCCGCCGGTGATTTTACAGATGATCAGAGAGCTATACTTGAGGGTGAAGCCAGAAAAGCATTTGTCGCTATCGCTTTCATACAGCCTGACGGCAAGATGGTCGACGTGATTATACAAAAGATACTAAGTCGTACGGACAAATCCGCCCGTGAGTTTACGCTCGGGCTTCTTCTGAATAAAGACCTCCCTGATCCGGTCAGGGATGCGGTCATTAAGGCTCTGGCATCGGCCATGGTAAGAGACAAAGAACTCTTGGCCGACATGAGATCAGGCAGGGGAAGTGATTTCATAAATCAACTAAGGCCTTACAGGCACTCATTGGGAACGCTTAAAAACTCGCAGGATAAGAAACTCGCCGCAGCCGCATCGCTTGTGATCGGCATGCTGTCACTGACAATTACGGATATCCGTTCTAATCTTGCGGATGCGATGAAACTGGAGCCTTCATATTCAAAGAGTGAACTGGTATTGCGCGAGTACGCCGATACTTATGGTCTTTTCAATCCCAAGAGATGGATATTACTGTATCGCGCCAGACGGCCTATAGCTCCTGCGGGAGATGCGCTGGCCAAGTCATACATAAGTATGAAGGAAAACGTATGGTCATGGGGCCTCAGGCATATGTCGCTTCCGCGTTATTGGCAGGAACGGCTATATATATGGAAGCTTGAAAAACTTAGGTCGGCGGTGAATGAAGCCGTGAGCGATGAAGTGAAGATGCTTGCCAGGGAAGGGCTGGTCACAACGCTTGAAGAGTATTCTCTATATACGCAATCGCGATATGATAAAAAACCCGGTGATAAAAAACGTTTAGTCTGGAAAGCATTCACCGCAACTTATGCGTCTATAAGCGGTGAATTAGCGAAACTGTATACTGATATGGCGATGTCTCTGCAAAAGACAGAACCTCAAAAAGCTAAAAAACTATTCCGAATGGGCCGCGAAGCTATGAATGAGGCAGTTCAATCAGACAGTCAGTATGAGCAGCAATTAAAAGATATGCCCGAAAGCCTGCCGGTTGATAAAGACAAAGCCGCTATCCTTAAAGAAGCCAAGGGGCTCATTAAATCAGGGGATTTTGATAATGCCAGGGCTATCTTAGAAAACGCTGTTAAGGATGATAAGGTCGCGCCCGATGACATAAAAGATGCGATGGAGACGATGCGGGCTATGGATGAGGCCGCCGATCTTATTATCGATAATGAGATAAAGAAGGCATATCGCGATGGAAAGAGCATTACCGTATCCATGTTGGCGGATATGGTCAAACGATTGTCGGCTACAGGGGCGCTCCGCTATCAGGCCAGGCAGGGCATATTCGAGGAGTGGTACAGATATCAGAGCGGTGATAAGTCAAAAGATTCCCACGATAGAGCTCTGGAATCCGTGAGGCGCACATCACTTATAGCCGCAGGGGTAGACACAATACCGGATACTCTGGAGAAGAAGATATTATTTGCAAGGATGCTTGAGAGATCCAGACAACTTGTTGACAAAAAGCTATACGCGCAAGCCCTGGAACTTATTCGCGCTATAAGACCGATGGTTAGAGGTCCCGTTAGATCCCGGGCAATAAAGCTGCTATCCGCGCGCGCTAAAGTCGGCATATTGGCCGAACAAGCCGCGAGACGGGAAATTTCATTATCCGATATTGGCAGAGAAGCCAGAGCCATTATTAACGCCCTTCCTGCGGCAGATGAAACTAAGAAGAGCAGATCAGAGATAATGATTAGCATAGCCGATATTTACAGAAGAGAGAGCGAGTACCGCGGTAACGATGATAAGCAGAAATCGGCGGCATTCAGAAAAGCTGTTAGCCTTGTCAGGCAAGCCATTATCCTGGATAATACCAACGCTCGGGCCGTTTCTGCGCTTATTTCTTTATACAGTTTACCTTCTGAAAAGGACTTGCCGAAATCTCTGTCATTGGAAGCAAATAAAGGGCGTATAGTTAATGCTATCAGAGCGATGAATCGCCTGGAACCGATCTCCGATATTATGGACTCGTTAGCTCTTTTACGTTCAGACAAGACAGGCAAGCTTACTATAGATATTCTGACGGCTACCCTAAGGAAGATGAACAGTTTATACATGCCGGATATGCGCGCATCTAAGGAGATTCTGACGAAGATCGCCGCAATTTTACAAAATATGCCTGTCGATCCCAGCATCGATACAAAATCTATTATCGCCGCAGCGAATGGCCTTAAGAAGAGTCTTTCAAGTCAGATTAATGGCCGGCTTGATCCGGATATCGAGATGTCTTTAAGGCTTATCGCTTCCTATGCTGCTCTGATATCGGGTAATACCATGGGCGCAACCGAGGCGCTGCAAAAAATATCGCCTCAAACCGACAACGAACGCCTCGAACATGTCATCGCCGGATTACGCGTACAGCTCGAAGCGGGTGATATGAAAAAGGCCGAATATACATTAAAGGCCATAGCGATGCTCGATCCGTCACGCACTCCGGAAGCGCGTATGCTTATAGCAAGAAAATATAAGAAGTTGTCAGATGCGGTATCTTCTGAAAACGTCCGTGAGAAGCGCGAATTATTAAGCAAAGCCGTTTACCACTGGCCGAAATTTGAGGAAGCGCGACAGGCGCTGATGGAGACTTATCCCGAAAAATCAAAAGAGCGCGCTCATGAAGAAGCTTTACTTGAAACTGTAAAATCCTCCACGAATAGAACTCCCGCCGCGTTGCAGTGGTCCAGAAAAGGTGAGTTCATGGAACACATCATCAAAGCGCCTTTGATGGAGAGGCTGACCTATTTTGCTCTTCCTCTTGTTGCTGTATTCGCTCCCGCGGTTGTTGTCGTGTGGTACAGCGGTGAGGCCGGCGCGCTATCCATGATGGGGCTTACGCCCCTTGGGCCGGTATTAAATTCCTTATTCGTCCTCATACAGATACCATTCATATATAAATTCATGAAGGATCATGAGGGTGGTCTATGGGCGGCAGGAATAGTATCTCTGGTTTGCTTGTCTCTGCCGGGACTTAACTTAACGCC
>CAZHIO010000154.1:0-3523 GCA_964532615.1 uncultured Planctomycetia bacterium | reverse complement strand
GCGCAAGGTCCGGTAGCTACAGTGCTCGTTAAGAACGGGACGCTCAGGCTCGGAGATACGGTGCTTACCGGCATGCATTATGGCCGCATAAAAGCGATGGTGGATCATACCGGCAACCGCGTAGTTTCAGCCCCGCCGTCGAAACCCGTCACTATATTGGGACTATCCGGCGTGCCGATGGCCGGCGATGAATTCTTTGTAGTTAAAGATGAAAAGAAAGCCAAGACGCTGTCAATATTGAAACAGGATGAGGCCAGAAGCCGTAAGCTTAAAATGTCGCATCGCGTCACTTTGGAAGACTTTTATTCTAAAATGAAAGAAGGCGTTGCGAAGGAGCTGGCGATCCTCCTGAAGGGCGATGTTCAGGGTTCGGTCGAAGCGATCAAGGCTTCGCTGCTGGAGCTCAATACCAAGGATGTGAAAGTAACCATAATCCATGCCGATGTAGGAAACGTTACCGAATCCGATGTAATGCTTGCGCTGGCGTCGAACGCGATAATAATGGGATTCAGCGTCAAGATCGATGAGGGAGCTGCGAGCCTGGCGGTGAAAGAGGATGTGGAGATAAAGAGCTACAACATAATATATGAAGCGATAGAGGATGTGCGCGCAGGCATGGAAGGGCTGCTCGCGCCTGTAGAGAAAGAGATATTTGTCGGAAGAGCTCTTGTCAAGCAGCCATTCAGAGTGACAAAGGTCGGCACCATAGCCGGAAGTCAGGTTGTCAGAGGTAAGATGGTCCGGACCGGCATTGTAAGGCTCATAAGAGATAAGCAGATCGTATATGAGGGCAAGATATCTTCGCTTAAAAGATTCAAGGATGACGTTCGCGAGGTCGCCGAAGGCGTAGAGTGCGGGATAGGGTTATCGGGGCACGACGATATAAGGACCGGCGATCTTATAGAGATATACCAGATCGAAAAGGTAGCGCGCAGGCTCGACGCCCGCAAGTAGAGCAACGTGATCTTGCGGATCGGCTACGATTACACTACAAGGAAGAGATGGCGGATAAGAAACGTATATTGAGCGGCATGAGGCCTACCGGCAAGCTCCATCTGGGGCATCTGGTGGGTGCGCTTAATAATTGGGTCAAGCTTCAGGAAGAGTACAGCTGTTTTTATATGATAGCTGATTGGCACGCCCTGATGAGCGAGTACGAAAGTCCTAAGGGAATGCGCGAAAACTCTTTAGAGATGGCGAAAGATTTTATAGCCGCAGGGCTCGATCCCGATAAGAGCGTAATATTTATACAATCTCACGTTCCGGAACATCTCGAACTATATATGATATTTTCGGATATCACTCCGCTCGGATGGGTAGAGAGGTGCCCTACTTATAAAGAACAGCTTCGCGAGATAAAAGGGAGAGATCTTACGACATATGGGTTTTTAGGTTATCCGGTATTACAGGCGGCGGATATAGCTCTCTATAAAGCCGATGCCGTTCCGGTGGGGGTGGACCAGATGCCGCATCTGGAGTTGACGCGGGAGATCGTGCGCCGTTTTAATACTCTCTACGACAGTAAAATATTTCCCGAGCCTAAGCCGCTGTTGACTAAGACGCCGAAGCTTCTGGGGCTCGATAACAGGAAGATGTCGAAGAGTTACGGTAACTATATATCTCTATCCGAAGAAGAGGCCGATATAAACAAGAAGGTCGGCACTATGATAACGGATGCTTCCAGGATAAGGCTGAGCGATCCCGGGCATCCGGATGTCTGTAATGTATTCGCTTATTACTCTATATTTGCGAAAGACTCCGGGGAGCTTTCGAAGGTTAAGGATTGGTGCGAGAACGCCCGCCTCGGATGCACAGACTGCAAGAAGAACCTTGCGAAGATATTGAATGAACGGCTTGAGCCGATGAGGCTCAGAAGAGATAAGATCTCGGATGATGACGTGAAGGATATTTTGAAAGACGGCGCCAGGAAGGCCAGGGAAGCCGCCGGCCGGACAATGGCTTCTGTGAGATCGCTCATACATTTTGTACAGGAATAATGACATATAAAGTAAAGCTTGAAGTCTTTGAAGGGCCGCTCGACCTGCTTCTGTATCTTATAAAAAAAGAAGAGGTCGATATATACGATATACCGATAGCCAAGATCACCGATCAGTACCTGGAGTATATGGAGCTGATGCAGCTCCTGGATCTTACGATAGCCGGTGAGTTTCTGGTTATGGCGGCGACCCTGATGCATATAAAATCGAAACTTCTCCTGCCTCCGGATGAAACCGAAGCGGAAAACGAAGAGGAGCAGGACCCGAGGGTCGAGCTGGTGAAGCGGCTCTTGGAGTATAAAAAGTTCAAGGAGGCCGCGGCGGAGCTGGCTCAGAAGGAATCGAGCCAGAAGCATTTCTTTGCCCGTGTCGGGTCCGGAATAAATATCGATGAGCTTCCGGAGCCTAAAGATGATGTTTTTGAGGCGAGCCTTTTCGACCTTATAACCGCTTTCACTAAAGTATTAAGGGATATACCGAGAGAGATATTCCATAATGTAGTAAAGGACGAATTTACAGTTTCAGAAAAGATACACGATATTCTTCACATGCTCGTGGATAAGAGAGAAGTGATGTTCACAGATCTCTTCAGGGCGGCCAAAAATAAGACCGAGATAATAACAACGTTTTTAGCCATACTCGAGCTGATAAAGATAAGAGAAGTCAGCATAATGCAGCACGCGCCTTTCGGCGAAATAGTGATCGTGAAGAGCATGGACAATATTAATCCTTCAGGTGATGGAAATGGATAGCGAAGAAGCGAAGAGAGTAATAGAGGCGCTTTTGTTCGTAAGCGACAAGCCGGTATCGATAGATACTTTGTGTGATGTCCTGAAAGATGTAGAGCCGGCGCAGATCCGGGATATTATAATGGAGCTGCAGGGCGAGTACCGGTCTTCAGGCAGAAGTTTCGGTGTAAAAGAGATCGCGGGCGGTTTTCAGATGTTGACCGACCCTATCTATAGCCGGTGGATCTCGGCGTTATACAAGAGAGGGTCCGATAGGCTTACCGGGCCTTCGCTCGAAACGCTGGCGATAGTGGCGTATAAACAGCCCATAACCAGAAGCGATATAGAGATCATCAGAGGCGTTAACGTCGATGGAGTGCTTAGGACATTGGAAGAGAGAAGCCTGATCAAGACCAAAGGTAGGCTTGACGCGCCGGGCCGGCCCATACTATACGTGACGACTAATGAATTTTTGCAGCATTTCGGATTGAGGTCGCTTGAAGAGCTTCCGAACCTGAAAGAATTTCAGGAGAGCGACCTGGATTTTGTGAAAGACGCGCGTAAATCGGAATTGATAAATAAAGAATCCGGTAAATTGGAAAACGATAAACCTGCAGCTGTTGCGGAAGGCGTTCCGTCCGACAAGCCTGACGCTCAGCCAGCGGAGCCCGATAAGGGATCGGCCAAAGAGGAGGCTGTAAATGAATCTTAAAGAATTACGCAAGAAGATCGATTCGATAGACTCCGAATTGCTGAAATTACTGAACAGAAGAACCGAAGTAATAATCGACGTCGGCA
>CAZHIO010000153.1:0-3531 GCA_964532615.1 uncultured Planctomycetia bacterium | reverse complement strand
CGTCTGCGTAGAAACCCCTGTAAACTTTTACTCCTCTGCCTTCGAGAGAGTCGATCTCTTCCTGCGTGGCCGTCAGAATGCCTCTTGGCTTCTTAGCTTCACCGGCTGGATCGCCCGGAGCGCGTATTTTAACTAACAAGGTCTGCCTGCTAATAGCCGCAACCTGAGCGGTCCTTGTAACCGCATCTGCTATGGCATTCTGAAGAGCGCTCGAATCCAAAGCATCCGGCACGAGACCGCTCCTGCCGGGTTCAGCGGCCCGCTTCATCTGCGGAATCGCGGCCTTTTTCGCCGCGTCTTTTGCCTCCAGAGCCTTCTCTCCGTAAGCGGCGCTCGACAGGTATCCTCGGCCGCGACGCTGGGCTCCGCCTATGGACTCTTTCTTTATGGCAGCTTTTTTGGCAGACTCTCTCAGATCGTGCATTATGCTTATTATATTCTGGAGATTATAGTAATCTTCACCGTTAATAACTTCCTTGTCTCTTGAAAAATCCTCCGGCATGATATCTTTACCGCCTAAGAGCCATCCGGTGAATACTTCACGGAACTTCTCGGGAGAGAGCTGTTTCATCTCAAACAGGAATCTTTCGATAAGATATCGTTTTGCGGCCTCGGCTCTTCCCATATTGATCATCATCTGTACAGCATCGAGTCCCGGACTCTGGCGTTCACCCATGGAATGTATGAACTCTGCCAGGCTATAGAGAAGTTCGACCTGTTTGGAATCCGATGTAGTGGTGAATACTTCATTATAGTCGGATACGATATCCTTAAATTGTTCTTTCTGTTTGTTCGTGAGCCCGGGATATATCTCGTCTATAAAGTCCGCCGGCTCGTTCTTAAGGGCGGCCGCGGCGGGCCTGACATCGGGTGCCATCGCCGGATTAACAAATCTTGCCACACTATTTACTATTAGCATCTCTCTCAGATAAGCACCGAGCTGTTTTGATTCTGAGGCCCTAACTAAACTATTCCCGTCGAAATCTACGGGGTGACCGAGATTGACTTCGCTGTATGGATATTGCAGATTATACGCCATCGCTTCCAGGGCGGTGCGCAAGAGCTGATTCGCGTTAAATTTCGGGGTGGATTCTCCTGGCTTAGGCTCTATAGGATCGAATAATATCTCCGGTGGATTAAGGCCGATATCGGTGAACCACTTCTCCATGTCGGCTTTCGTTAGGCCCGTCTTATCCCAGTCAAAACGCGTCATATCTCTCGACATGTCTTCGTATTTCGGGGCTGATAGGAATTCTTCGACTTTATTTGCATTTCCGGCTTGCTTAGCCTTATATTCGATAAGGGCTTTAAGGAATCCTGTAATAATGCCTCCCGACATGCTCTCAACGAGCCTGAAATCGAGTGACCTGTCAGTGCCGGAGGCTATCAGGGTAGCGTCAAGTTCCCCGTATATCTTATCCGCGATACCGCTGAATTCTTTATCCGAGGCCATTCTTGCGGCAAACTTTGTCATGAGGGCGTCGAAGAACTTATCTTTGGATACGCCTTCGGCTTTCGTCTTCTCTATGAGGGATTCCATTATCTTGTGGGCTGGCCCAAGTTTTTCTCTCGAGGCGTAGAGTATGATATTCTTCGAAGCGTCAAATCCGTCGCCCTGCATCATCTTCTTTGTAAGCCAGTAGTTGGCGCCATCGCGGGCAAGGTAGATGTTGACCTTTTTATCGTCGATCTGCTTTACGACATATGGCAATAGCCGGGTTATGGCTACAAGGCCATGGTAGAAGGTGTATTTTCCTGTCGGCGCGGTGTAAGCGTCATTAACTGCTTTTGTCAGATAGTCTCTTCTGGCGGATAGGAAGTATCTCTTTATTCTGGAGATCAGGTCAGTGTTTGCGGCTATAGGAGCATTTAATGCTTCCGCTTTATCGGATATACCCTTAAGCACTGCTTCGGGATTAGAATATGAGGTAACGGACGGATTGTATTCCGAATTCAAATATCTATAGTCTGCTGTTGGAGCATTGTCTGATAGCCTGATCGACGGAGGGGCTCTCGGCTGTATCGTGCCTGTCATAAACTGTGTAAATAGTGTAACTTCATTCGAAGGCATCAGCTTGCAATCCGTTAACACTTCAATATCGGTACCGGCCGAGTGGATGCCGTTAGCGCTGGCGAATATACTCGACTTCTGCGCACTCCATTCCACGCCTTCCTGATATGTATTCTTTAACAATCCTCCCTGCAGCTCCGTGCCTATAATTGAACGTAATGTCCCGGGCAGGGCCCTGTCCGTCTGCGCGTCGCCGACTAATAAGTGGTTAACAAAGATCTGTTCACTCACGGCATTTACGTCAGCGTTTTCCAGCTTCGCCTTAGCTTCCTCACCGGATATCCCATAATCCGCAAGGATCTTATTCCTATCAATACCCGTCCTCCTCTTTAAATATACATACTGCGTATCGTTCTGCAGATAATTCCACAGGAAAGCAAGGCCCCTCACTCTCGTTATATCGCTGTAAACATTTTCATCGTTATAAGTATCCAGCATATGACTTAGCCACCTGTCGAACTCTAAACCGTTATTCGTATTTATAAATCCGAGGCCGGTGGTGATCTCATTTTCGATCGTGGCTGTAATGTCAGTTCCATCTACGCTTTTTATGTCTTTCAGATACTTTGTCAGCTTTGTTATGCCTGTGGGCCCCCAGCGCCTCAATACGTCATCTTTCGAGACCGCTCTGCGCGCGCCTGTTACGACCTCATAATGCTTCGTTAGCTGGTTCAGTATTCTCTGTCTGACCGAATACTCTAATCCTCCAAAATCTCCGCCCTTTAGAACTATTGCGGCGTATTCCGAACCTGCGCCTTTGGTCAGTAGCTTATCGGCTACGGCTTTTAATGCCGGATCGATAGGCATTAACGCAGTTATATTGCCCTGGGGTGCGATCGCGGAAGCGGCCGGCACAGGGGTTACAGCGGAAACCGCCGGTGAGATCCGTCCAAACTCCTCTGAAAGCACTACCTTATTTCTACCTTCTCTCTTAGCCCTTACCACGGAACGCGCGGCTGAACTAAACAGTTCTTTTGCATTCATTCCCGAAGACCTGTAACCGGCTCCTACTGAGATAGTAAAAGCTGGAACCGTGCCCTTACGTTCACCTTTAATCTGCATACCTGGTCTATTAAGGAGTGGCTTATAGCGAAGCTGGAAAGTTTCCCATGCGTCTTCAATAGTTTCATTCTGGTTTTTGTCAAACAGTACAATCGCAGTGTTACCGCGTATTAATAACTTTCTACCGAGAGTGGACTCTATTTCGCTTATCCTATTTTTGTCCAGACTCTCAAACCCGATGAGCTCCGCGGCACCGATCGTGCTATAAGTTCTGCGGGAGACCTCCTGATGTATCTCATTCAATATGCCGGCCGCTATATTCTTTTCCAGAGGCGTGCCGTCTTCGTTTCGTATGACTATAACCGATTCGTCTCCACCGCGCTTGATCTGTTTGATATCGATATTTGCATAACGAACGTCATTCATCATATCCTTTATAATGTCCTCGATGATTATTC
>CAZHIO010000152.1:0-3543 GCA_964532615.1 uncultured Planctomycetia bacterium | reverse complement strand
TATCTCCCTCATGGTAGGAATATCGAGTATCTTATTATAAGGCAGGACTCCTATCACATCGAGATTTTTTTGCGTTAGGCCTTTTTTAACCAAAGTAGCTATCCGATCGTACTTCTCCGGCAGGACTTTATTGATCAAAACTCCGACTATATCTACGCCCTCTTTATCAAAGAGGGCCTTATTCAGCATGATCTCATCTATAGGTTTGCCCACGCCTCCGGATGATATGAGTAGGACGTCGGCTCCCAGAAGCTTTGCTACAGCGGCATTTGAAAGATTCAACACGCTTCCGACTCCGGCATGTCCCGTTCCTTCAATGATCACAAGATCATTATCTTCAGCTACGCGCCTGTACGCATCGGTTATCTTTTGGGCGTGATCTTCCGTAGCTCCATTCTCAATAAACTTTTCGGTAAAACCGCGCTCTATCGCTATAGGAGACATATCCTTGATATTGCATTTTATACCGAAAACCTCTTCTATTAAAACTGAATCCTCGTCGACCTGATAACCCTGTTCGATTATATAGCGCTGCCCGAGGGGTTTTATGAAACCGATCCTGTCGAATCTCTTCTTAAGAGCCGCTATGAGACCGAGGGAGACGGTCGTCTTTCCGTCGTTCTGCATAGTAGCCGCTACAAATATCTTCTTAGCCATCAGGCCAGTTTCCCCTGCCGGAACGCTCTTATATACTCTCCGCAATACTCATCGGTTCCCAATATGGCTTTAGATGCCGCAAGAGATGAAGCTATATGCGTTTCTGTCGGGTCTATTATGGCCGCATCCAGCCCTTCTCTCATCGCCATAGCGAGAAATACCGAATTCACCAGGGCCCTGATCGGAAGGCCGTACGAGACGTTCGATAATCCGCAGACGGTCTTTACGCCCAGGCCCTTTATGAGCTTTATTGACTTCAGAAATTCTACAGCCTGAGAAGGCTCCGTCGATATGGGCCTTATCAGAGCGTCGATATACAGGTCCTCTTTATTGAATCCGGATTTCTGCACCTTGTCGCATATTCGTTTGGCAATATTCAGACGCCCCTCAGATGTGTCGGGCATACCGTTCTCATCGATAGTAAGAGCGATCAGTTTTGCCTTATATTCGATAGCGAGCGGTAATACATTGTCAATTCTGGAATCTTCCGCCGTTATAGAATTGATAAAGATATCGCCATTAGCCTTAAATACTTTAAGGCCCTTCTCGAGCGCAAGATAATTCGGACTGTCGATAGATATGCGCAGATCGGGGATCTCGCTCTGAATAACGCTTATCACCCAGTCCATATCCTGAAGCTCGTCTCCTTCGGTAACCGCGCAATTAACGTCGATATAACCGGCGCCGGCGGAGAGCTGATCCTTAGCCTCTTTAATTATATGGGCTGCGTCCCTGCTCTTTATCGCTTCGCGGATCTTCGTCCTGGTGGAGTTTATCCTCTCACCTATGATAAGCATCTACTTCTCCTTTATCCCGTAACTCTTTTCTATCGTCTTAACGAGGTTAGTCAGCACCTCATTCACGGGCGAAGGTATATTGAACGCCTTGGCCTGCCTGACTATGGCTCCGTTATAAAATCTATCTCCGTCCTGTTTTTGTTTAATACATCCTGAAGCATGCTTGAAATATTGTCGGAGGTGGCCCTGCAGACGGTTTCGACTTTCTGGATAGGGTCATCGTATATAAGCTTTATGCGTTTGCGCTTTACAACCTTGATCGACTCCTGCACGGCGCTGCGCAAGATCTGTCTGCACTCATCCTGCTCGATCAGCGCGCCGTTCTTAAGACCGGTTATAGCTGTTATGGCGTTTATACCGACGTTAACGATGAGCTTACTCCAGATCACCGAGTCTATATCCCTCGATACCTTTGTCTCAAATCCGGCCTTAGTCAGGACCGCGGCGATTTCCCTTATGGCGCCCAACGCTTTACCGTCGGCTTTACCGATAACCGTATCGCCTTTGCCGGCGTGTTTAACCCGGCCGGGGCCGGTCAAAGTGGCTCCGTGATTAGTGATACCGGCTATGACTCTTTCCGGGCCGAAATGGTCGTTCAGCACCTGCACGTTACCTATGCCGTTCTGTAATGTCAATATAGCTGTCTTTTCGGATACGATATCTTTTATCGATCCGCAAGCGCTTTCGGTAGAATAACTCTTTACGCAAAGGATAACGAGATCGCACAAACCGATCTCTTTGGCATTCGCGGTGATATTCACCTTTGCCGTAAAAGATCCGTTCATGCCCTCGAGGCGTATTCCTTCGCCTGAGATCTTCCTGGCCCTGTTCTCGAACTCATCCAATAACCAGATATCTTCCTTGGTCTTCATCCTGATATTCGCAGCTATCAGACATCCTAATGCGCCGGGACCAACCACCGCTATCTTCATATTTTAAGCTCTGCCTTTTTTTAGTTTCTTAAATTCCTCGCTCTTGATCGTAAAAGTATGCTCCTCTCCCGGAAATTTACCGCTCTCTACATCGTCTTTATAAGCCTTGAAAGCTTTGGACATGACGGCTCTCAGGTCTATATACTTCTTTACAAATTTCGGAACGAACCTGTCAAATATGCCGATCATATCGTAAGTCACCATAACCTGGCCGTCACAGCCCGGTCCGGCTCCGCAACTTATTATGGGTATCTTTACTCTTTTGGATATCATACCGGCCACCTCGCCGGGAACACATTCCAGGACGATCGCAAAACATCCGGCTCTTTCCAGCCTCAGGGCCTGATCTATGATCTTTTGCGCTGTCGAGCAATCCCTCCCCTGCACCTTATATCCGCCGAGCTTTGAAACGGTTTGAGGAGTCAGCCCCAGATGCCCCAAAACAGGTATGCCCGCACTGATTATAGCTTTTGTGACGCCGAGAACTTCATCGCCGCCTTCAAGCTTTACCGCATCGCAGCCGGCTTCCTTCATAAATCTGCCCGCATTGCGCACGGCCTCTTCATTCGATATCTGGTACGACATGAAAGGCATATCTCCGATAAGAAAAGCGTACTTCGTGCCCCGCCTGACAGCTTTCGCGTGATGGATCATCTCGTCCATCGTAACGGGTACCGTGGACTCATAGCCGAGCACTACCATTCCCAGCGAATCTCCGACTAATATAACGTCGATTCCGGCCTCATCGACGATACGGGCGACCGGATAATCATACGCGGTAAGCATCGTTATCTTCTTGCCATCGCGCTTCTTCGCGCTTAAGTCGTTGATCGTTATCTTATTACGGTCCATAACGCTCCTTTATTTCTTACGGTACGCCTCCAGGAATGAGCTGCAATATACGCTCCTGTTCATGATGAGCTCCGCTGTGATCATAGCGTCGATAAGCTCCTTATCCAGAGGATCGAGTATCGCGGCCGTAAGGCCGCTGGCTATCGCCATGGTCAGGAATGTTCTGTCAAGCAGATTGCGGTCGCTCTTTGTTCCCTGAGACACATTCGAAAGCCCTATAACGATATTCGGCGGCGGATTGCATAGCGCGCTTAACTCCCTTATCGATTCCAGGACCTCCGGGCCCTGCGCCTGAGCCACATTTA
>CAZHIO010000151.1:0-3569 GCA_964532615.1 uncultured Planctomycetia bacterium | reverse complement strand
TCTCAACCTGTTGACGGAGACCGAAATACGAAAGCTCGAGCCGAATATTTCCGGTATAGCCGCTCTCTATTCTGATCAGACGGGTATTATTGATACACACGTTTTAATGGAGCGCCTGTTAGCCGACGCCGAAGAGCGCGGAGCTTCCATGGTCTATGACGCCGAAGTGACCGCTATTAGCAAGGGCAGTGATGGATACAGAGTTTCTATTAGTAACGCCGGTGAGAACATTGAAATAAAGGCGTTAATTGTAATTAATTCAGGCGGGCTCGACTCGGGCATTATTGCAGGCATGGCCGGAATAGATACGGTGAAAGAAAAATATGATCTACACTATTGTAAAGGGCAATATTTCCGTGTATCATCTGATAAGTCACGTTTAGTAAGCCATCTTGTGTATCCTGTGCCGCGTCCGAATAGCGGAGTGTTGGGTATACATGTTACGCCTGATCTTACCGGAAGCCTCAGGCTTGGGCCGGACGATAACTATCTCAATGATAGGGTCAAAGACTATTCCGTAGATGAGAATAAGAAGAGCGATTTTTTCAGATCCGTTGTAAAATTCTTCCCGGCCATAACTGAAGATGATCTGGTGCCGGATACGGCCGGGATAAGACCCAAGCTACAGCCAAAGGGGGGAGAGTTCAGGGATTTTATTATTCGTGATGAACGCGATAAGGGACTTCCGGGATTTATCGATCTGATAGGTATCGAATCTCCCGGGTTGACCGCTTGTTTAGCGATAGCTAAAGTTGTTTCTAACCTGGTGAGAATCGTAAAGGGATAATGATGAATATAGTTTTTTTCGGAACAGCTGAGTTTGCTATTCCCGCTTTTAAGGAGCTTATTGCCTCAAAGCATAAGGTTCTGGCACTCGTAACTCAGCCGGATAGGAAGCGCGGCCGCAATCTGAAAGTCCAACCTCCGTCGACTAAAGTCCTGGCGGAGTCGCACGGGATCCCGGTACATCAGCCCGAGGATGCGTCCAGCCGGGAATCTATCGATTATCTTAAGAGTCTGGGCGCGGATCTCTTCGTCGTAATAGCCTTCGGACAGATATTGAAACAGCAAGCTCTCGACATCCCGAAATTATCCGCTATAAACTTGCACGGCTCACTACTTCCCCGATACAGAGGGGCCGCTCCGACCAACTGGGCGATAATCAACGGCGATAAGTCGACCGGAGTGACCATTATAAAGATGAATGAGCGCATGGACGAGGGAGATATCATACTAAAGCGCGAAATGCCGATAGGTGCTGATGAGACTAACATTACGCTAAGCGAGGAACTCTCGACCCTCGGAGCTAAGGTGCTTATGGAAGCGATCGAATTGATCGCTTCCGGCAATGCGACATTCGAAAAACAGAACAAGTCAGAAGTTACTCTTGCGCCGAAACTGAAGAAAGAAGACGGCGTTATCGACTGGCATAAGCCGGCGGATACTATTCACAACAGAGTCAAAGGCCTTATGCCGTGGCCGGGTGCGTATACTGACTGTATGGGCAAGAAGCTAAAAATATTGAATACAGAGCTCATTACTTATCCCGTAAAGCGCGACTCAGCGCCGGGCGAGATACTCGACGTTATAAAAGGTAAAGGCATCATAGTCAACACCGGATCAGGCGCTATCGTCATACGGTATCTTCAGCTCGAAGCCGGTAAAGTCCTCGATGCCGACTCCTTCATCCGCGGTCACAAGCTCAGTATCGGCGATGGACTCGGATAGCATCATAGCGAGAGACATTTTACGCAATTCGATTCGTCTTTTATTTAATTTTAAACAAATTACAGGTTTTTGGTTGACCATAAACACAGAGAGTAGTATTATTTCAAAATGATGTCTTTATTCATTCAAAAAATCAATAAACATATATATCGATTAAAACGATCATTTCATTGTGAGGAGCTGAAGCTGCTCATGGATGTATCGCATTGTAATTTACGATGTGCTCTTTGCCCGAGAGGTGGTTTGAGTGGTTTGAAAAATGAAGCAAAAGGATTGATGTCATTCGAGTTATTTAGAAACATTATAGATAAATTCAAGAAAGAGCGGGTGAGAATTAGAGAGCTTGAAATCGGTAATTGGGGAGAACCGCTCCTTAACTCCGAATTACCAAAAATGATAAGTTACATAAAGAGAGAGTGGCCGCCAAGATATATGGGGAAGCCCGGTTCCATAGGTATAAGCAGTAACCTTTCCTGTCTCGTAAATCCGGAAGAACTGCTGCAGTCCGGAGTCAGCCGCATTAGAGTGTCGATTTCAGGTATGACGCAGGAAATATATTCAAAAAATCATGTAGGTGGTGATATCAAATCCGTACTACAAAATATTTTAAAATTAGTACAAGCTAGAGATCAGCTACACCTTAAACATATTGAAATTGGTATAGGATTTCACGATCTTATTTATAATAAGATCGAAGCGGTCGAGGCTCGGCAATTCTGCGCAGAACATAATATTTCTTTTACACTTCTTCCTATGTACATCTCCAGCGTTGAAGAGAACATTTTATTCAATAAACAAAAAGATCAGATGCTAAAATATTATGGTCAATATTTTGACATTGACCGTGAGCTCGCGGCAATGAAGACCGCGAAGAGGGCAGATAAGTGCCAGTACAGAAGAAGCGTTATCGTGCTGAGTTTAAATGGGGACCTGGTACGCTGCTGCGGCGTCTACGGCTCGAATTATTTTATGGGTAATATATTTGACCATAGGATAAGAAAGGCACTTAATTTAAAGTCGCCTATCTGCGATCTTTGCATAAAAACACCCATGAGTTGGAGGTGATAAATGGCATCCTTGAGAAAGAGATTAAGAAAACTATTAGGTAAAGAGAAGAAACAGGAGGAGCATTATTGGGAATATTATAATCGTTATAATCTCATAGCGCAGGAGATAAGATCTCTGGGGATCAAACAGTGTCGTGTTCTCGATGTTGGTGGGATAAAATCGAATAATGTGCTGAAGAGGTTTGGTGTAGATGATGTTACAACGCTTAATATATCTGGCGATGCCGATATTAATGCGAATGCCGAAAAAATCCCTCTTGATGACCGTTCATTTGATATAGTATGTTGCATTGATACGCTTGAACATATTCCCAGAAATATGCGCGATGATGTGGTAAAAGAATTAATCCGTATTGCAAAGACGGCGGTATTAATAATAGCTCCTATAGATACAGAAGAAAATAGACGCGCTGAGGCTATTGTGTTGAGGTCCCTCCCTACCAGTGGATATATAAAAGATCATCTCGAACATGGACTTGTAGATTTTGGGCATATAAAAACTATTTTGACAAATAGTGAACAAAAGAATGATATTAAGAAGATTAAAGAGGTTGATATAGATAACCTTATGTTCTGGGTGCTTGCAATGGTTGGAGATAAAGAGAATATCTCCCGCCTTTATCAGGATATTTATTTTCTTGAAAACAGGTATTGTCCTCGCCGTAAGGCGTTATTAGTACATAAAAATTAAAACGCATATTTCAAATTTCGCGTCCCCGCGAAACACCTACCCGGCATGGCATTGCTAATTTAGCGGCAAATATTTTGCACTAC
>CAZHIO010000150.1:0-3582 GCA_964532615.1 uncultured Planctomycetia bacterium | reverse complement strand
TCGCCTAAGGTCTTGGTTTCGGTATCGTAGTTACGGGCGAATATTATACGGTTACCTACCCCGTAAATAGCTATGTTCTGCATGACTTTCGGCTTGACGGTTTTTCGGCTCTCGAGTTCCTCGCGCCTGATATAATTGGCAGTCTTGGAGAAGACAGGATTGATCTTATCGCTCACCAGAAATACTACGCTGCTAATAATAAAACCGAGCACCAAGAGCGGCGCAAGTATGCGCCATAGGCTTATGCCGCTCGATTTCATGGCGGTTATCTCGCTGTTCTTATTCAGATTACTTAATAGATATACGGTAGAGAGGAGCGCGGCCATAGGGGCTACCTGCAAAAATATGGTCGGAGCGTAGTAGAAGTAAAACGCCGCCAACGACGCCAGTGGTATCTTGAATTTTATTATATCGTCGATAAACGAGAATATATCGATAATGATCGCCATGACTATGAATAGCCCCATGCACCATATGAACGGCGCCATAAATCCTTTAGCCATGTATCGGTCGATTATCTTCACTTATATAACCTCTCTATAAACTAAACGCCCCTCGCCAGAGTGAAACACCGCACCTTGCCGGCTCCGGCTTCTATAAGCACGCGGCTCGTTTCGTTCAGCGTAGCGCCGGTCGTCATCACATCGTCGATCATCAATATATCGGCGCCCTTCGGCAGATCCTGTTTAGCGTTACGCTTTATTCTGAAAGCTCCCGCGATGTTAATAAGCCTCTCATCCCGGGATAGCTCGTTCTGATTCTTTGTAAGCCGGATCTTTTCGAGACAGTCCGTTACAGGGATCTTTAATTTCTTTCCTATATTAACCGCAAGGAGCTCGGATTGATTAAACGCTCGTTCGTTTAATCTTCTGTTATGCAGAGGAACAAACGTTATCATCTCTACGCCATCGGTAATCTCAGGGTTATCTTCGATAAAATCGAGCATGAGAGAGGTGAAGACTCCGGCCAGGATCCTCTTATTATTATATTTAAATTTGTGAATGAGTTCTTTTATGCAACCCTCATAAACACAGGATGAGTGCGCCGCGCTGAAATACGGGCGCATCTCTACGCATTCCCGGCAGAGATCTCCGGCGGTTTGCATGGAGCGCCCGCAGGATGGGCAGTAAGGCAAAGGATTGCGTTTGATCTGTTTTAGGCAAAGGCCGCAGACACCCGCGCCGTTTCCGCTCTCCAGATGTTTTCCGCAAGAAGCGCAGTGAAGAGGGTAGAGTAGGTTGATGAGGCTTTTAGTCAATGTTACGGCTGTGTTCACAGCGGTTATGATAGCATGGTAAGAGGAATGTTGTCAATTTTGCTCCTAAAGCCGCGGACTCATTTTATATTTAGCGCGGTGTATCAAATAGTGGTAAAATGTACAAAACGGAATGTCTAAAAATGGAACATAAAGGGCAGTCCTCATGGGTCTTTTAATTAACAGGAATTACCACGAAGACGATTTTTTATATAACACAAGCGTCCTGAGCGCAATGGCCGGATACAGGAGAGTCGAGACCGTGGTTTTCGGCGACAGCCCGGTCTTTATATATAAATTGAAACGATGGACCCTTAAGATAAAAGCGTATATCCCTTCCGGAGATAAATCTATAGCGGAGCAGGTATTTGCGCTGGCCAAGGAAAAACGGTCTCCATCCCTGGAGATCATTACAAATACCGAGAATGAATCGATAGCATCCCTGGAAAAAAGAACAAAGCGATCTTGCAGAGCGACTTATCTGATAGACCTTAAGAAAGACAATGCGGCGCTCTTTTCGAATATCGCAAATAGCAGGCGCGGCCATATAAAAAGCGCGGAAAATAAGGGCGTGACGGTAAGGCGCGATATGGATGAGGATATATTCAATGCGTGGTGGGCGATATATACGGATACGGTTAATAGGGGTATGTTCGTTTCGGAAGATAAAAAATATGTATGGGAGCTGTTAAACTGTAAGGCTTGCGAGCTCTTTACGGCCTGGAAAGACGGCCGTATGCTGGCCGGGGCTGTGGTTTCAGTAAATAATTACCCTTTCTGCTATATCGCGGGCTCGTCTAAAGAAAACCCCGAGCTTAACGCTTCTTCGCTGATACAATGGCGCATAATAGAGCATTATAAAAGTAAAGGCTATGACATATATGACATGGGAGGCGCATCGCTTAAAGCCGGCCATGGTCCCGCAGAGTTTAAAAAATCGTTCGGCGGAGAACTGCGCAAGACGGTGCATTATAAAATAACGCTTGATCCTTTATTCGCCGGAGCCTTGGGAGCCTTGAGGCATATATACTATTTCGGATTGAAGCGGTCGGCGTTTTAGGTGCCTGAATGAAGATAATACGCGAATATCTAAAATTAATAGCCGGTAAAGCTGTGAGCTTTCTCGTTTCGATCATTCCGGTGCGGTTTGCCATAAGACTATTGCCGCGTAAGATCTGTTTCTTCGGGCACATCATAAGCGATGATGACCTGCCGGCAGGAAAGAGATTCAGGTATCCTTCGTTTCGAGAGCTCGACGAATTTATCGACCTTATGCGGGCCTCGGGCTACGATTTTGTATCGTATCGGGACTATTTAAAGAGAGACGATAGAAAGAAGATACTGCTTACTTTCGATGACGGCCTGAAAGAGATATATACCCGGCTGCATCCCTACATGATGAAGAAACGCATACCCTATATGATATTTGTCCTTACAGCGTCTTTTAGAGATCCGGCTTTTATAACCGAAGAGTATAAAGCGATCTCCTCCCGCGGAACAGGGAACTACTTAAGCCGTGAAGAAGCGGAAAGGTTAAGATCAGACGGCGTAGATATCGGTTTTCATACAGATACACACTTCAGAATATCGGATCGCGCAAAAGCGAGCGATGAGGATTTTATAGAAGAGATAAAGATAGAAGATAAATACGCGGATATCTTTACTCAGCCATTGGCGTTCGCTTATCCTTTTGCCGCGCCAAAAAAATATAAAGAATTCGACGCCGTATTAAATAGATCGGGTTTTGTGAATATTTTTGATACCAGATGGTGGTTGAACGATGACGAAAATCACTTCTCCAGGTGGCCTATGGATATTAAAAATGAAAAAATCGAATGTGATAATTGCATGATATTTCATATCAAAAAAAGCGTTATCAGAAAACTATTACCGCTCTATCTTATGAGGAGATAACGTGTCCGACCGGCTTATCAGGAAGATGGGGAAAGGCGTTGCGTGGAGCATGCTGGGGCAGCTTATGCAGCAGGCCATAAGTTTTTTTATTGTCCTGGTTTTAGCCAGATTACTCGACCCTAAGGATTTCGGCCTGTTTGCGATGGTATTGGTATTTACAGAACTCGTAGGCCCCCTCAGGGAGTGGGGCTTTCAGGCGGCCCTGATCCAGAAAAAAGAGATAGACGAGGAATATAAGAGTACCGCTTTTTGGTCCATGTGCGGCACAGGCATCCTATTGTATCTATTTTCACTGGCTATTGCCGGCCGGATCGGTATATTTTTTAATGATATACGGCTTGGTAAGATCCTATCGGTCGTGGCTGTTAGTTTTCTGTTAAGCCCGTTCGGCGGGGTGCAATGGGCCATGCTTA
>CAZHIO010000149.1:0-3586 GCA_964532615.1 uncultured Planctomycetia bacterium | reverse complement strand
TTGTATGGGTGAGAGTTTTACGGTAACCCTCTTGGCTATCAGGACGCCCGCCACTACGGTAGTAGTTATATCGAGATAAGCCTTATAAGAAGCGTTCTGCCCCTGCACTAAGGTGTACAGATCCTGTATAGAGATAGTGGTACCGTCTTCTTTTTTCATCATTCCTATAGGTATGGAAATGGCCTTACCGCCTACGAGTATAGCGTTACCGGAAGCATTTATATTCTCCGCTAAACCGCTTATTCTGCCATCTGCCGAGGTGAACAGCTCTATCTTATCCACCTGCCATGGAGCGGTATCGGAAACCGTGATCTTCATATAGGTAGGTATGCCATTGGAATGGTCACGGTCATATATATCCTTTACAGCCTGCCACGTGATATGATTGCCCAAGCTGTCAAGCATGACGGCGTTAGCGGCTTTGGTGAACTCTATTCCGCCCAGGGTGAATTTTTCGGCCTCGCCGATTGCGTATGATGCCATCTGGCCGGTAACCACCCCGCTTACAACGGCCGTTCTCGAATCAGGTACTACCGAGTAATCGGTGAGGATCTTTATGAGCGCTATCTTCCACTTACCGTCTTGCCTTACGATATTTACGCTTACTGTAGTGCTTATCCCTCTGTAAATGTTGGTATCTAAAATGGCCTTTAGCGCGAGCAGGCCCGGGATATTTTCACCATCGAAGCTCAGTAAGCTGCAATCGGCCGTGAGCTCATAATCGATCCCCCCGAATGTCGCTGTGCCGTTAACCGTATCGACCGTAGATATTGTTCCTGTCTCAGCAGCTCTCGCCGGTATGGTCAGAAGCTCTATAGATTTAACATTCAGACCATTATTGGCGTCACGGAATGACGCGATCTTTACCGTCGTACTCAAATCCTCTGCAAGGTTCGCCGCAAGAACTCTCTCAAGAGCCACCAGGTCGATCATCCCGCTCGGTACTTTTATAGTTATGCCGTTTACGACTATCTCTCCGGAAACCGCATCGACGCTCTCCAGAACGCCTGTGGTATCGGTATCCGACTGTACATCTATAGAGAGTATGATATTGTCGGTTCCTTCCTTAGCGGTTTCGATATGAATATAGAGGCCCGGATTCGACGCTATAAGTGTTTTAAATTGGTCGGCCGTCATAAGGCTATCGTTTATTACCGTATCGGCGTCAAATTCAAGGGTCTTGCCCTCATATATCAGGTTGCCGCTGCCGTCTACCGATAAGCTCCCGGATATTACGCTGTCTAATTCCATCCCTGAATATGCCGTAGTCGGGACACCCGTTAAGATCAGGGCATCCGCTATCCATGTCGAACTCACTCCGCTCTGCATAAAGGCATCCGCATCACCGCCGGACACAAGGCCCATCGGCAATCCGACGTCTTTCACGGGATCAAACGAATATAATGTGCCGGATATCGCTATATCGTCGAATATCACCGGCCCTGAACTATCATGCGTTCCTATACCTATCTTCCCGCTCGCATATGAGGCATCCATCTTGTCTATTAAGAGATTCCCATCAAGATATACCGCTATGTCTGGGCCTTTCGCCACAATTTTAATAGCGTGCAACTCGTTCCAATTAAATACGCCTAAAGAGATTCTCCCTATCAAAGAAGATCCGGTATACATTTTGTCGAAACCGTGATCGAACTTGTATAATTCCAATCCGTTTTCCGATACTGTTACTCTATATCCTTGAGAGTAATCGTCCGATAGCCTGAAGTAAACATCGGGATTGCTTCCTTTGAATTTTACTTCAACCGAGACGTTATCCATCGCGGAGTTATTTAATACGGCCAAAGACGGCTGGGATACGGAAGATTGCACGCATTGCCCGTTATCGTTGGACCAATCTCCGGCAACCCCGACAAAATCGCTGAAGTCCGTAAATATGGGAGAGGCGCTCTTGACCGATATATTTCCGAATTTCACAGGATAGTCGGCGCCCTTTGCATAGTATGACCCGATCCACACGTCTCCCGGTTTATACTCTCCCTGTGAATTGATCTCCACATTGGACATGACTATATTCGCTTCATCGATCACTTGGGCACGTATAAAGTTTTCGGAGACGCTTATCCTGAGCTTGTATTGAAAACCGTTATAAAGCCTTCTCGTATCCGGAAGATTGGCGTAGCCTAAGCTTGTCATAGTCTTAAAGTTATCCGATATCCTGAAGATCTGTAATCTATTTTTAGACACATACACGGCGTAACCGTTACCGCTTGGATCCATCCCTAATAAGACCGATGCCGCGGCTGCATTACCGATAGATGATCCGGAGTAACGCGTTTTTGGTGTTCCGTCATCGTTGAAAATTATGTCAGTCTCTATGATGCCGCTTGAGAATGTGCAATCGTTTAATTTGGCGGTATGGAAAAGCTGACTCAGGCTATCGGGATCTGCCGGCGTATCGGCATAATTCCCGACATCCTCGATCCAGCCATTATCGTCGAATTGCCAGTTTCCAGACCCGGGCGTGAACGATCCGGATTGCGAATAACGGTCGAAAGTATCGCTTATGTGGGTGGAAACATTCACATCGGATTTAACCGCGATATTATCAAAAGATATAGAAGCCGAAGGGGATTTGGTGCCGATGCCTAACTTGCCCGAAGAGTAATAATCGACAGCGGCGTCCGTATAATATTTAGTCTCTATCATGAGATCGCTCGCTCCGCCGCTTAAGTCTGTCAAGTTAAAGGCGAAGGTGTTATTATTCATCGTCACCTTTAAATGATACTCGCCTCCCGCAACTATTGGCCCGTCTATTGTCAACCATTTACCGATCTCGGTATAGACGCCGTTGGTTATCTTCCAGACGTAGAAATATCCTGCTGCGGCGCTATCATATCTTATGCCGGCAGCGTATCCATTGGCGTTATCGTCCGACATCCTGAAGTAGGCCATGGAATAAGCGCTCTGTTTCTGCGCTACGGTGCCGGCGGTATTATAATTGTGGATGATATCGGTTTCGAATGTTCCGTCAGTGACGTTCGGATAGCTATTAAGCATAGATTTATAGTACTGGTTACCGGTTGTATAAACGGCTGTCTGCTGATATACCGCATTATTGTTTCCGTCCAGCGTTGTATACCACGCGCCGCCGTCGTCAACCGGAGTGAATGAAGTCGGAACGGCAGCAGTGAATGGCTCGATCTCTTCTATATATCCGACCTTAAACATATCCATCCATCCGGCGTCCTGAGTGCCTGAATTTTCTACGGTCTTCTCGTATTCCCATGTAAGCGTATATGTGCCGGGGCCAAGATCTATCGCATAGCGCTGCCAGCCGCCGCCTGTCCCCTCTATGGACTGCTGCGCCACATCGCTCGTTCCGTCGTTTACAGTGAATTTCAGCGCATTGCCCGTATTTGAATCGACCTTCCACCAGAAGCTTACGGGAGAAGCCTCAGACAGCGTTATGGTGCGGTGCAATTGGGAAGTTCCGCCAACATCGATAGAGCCGGTCTGTGCGGCAAAGCCGCTTCCGCCGAACGATTCATTATTCTGCAGGACAAATGGAGTGCCGGTGCCGGTATAGTCAGGCAATGTCGATATTGGCAAGACTGTTCCGGGATAA
>CAZHIO010000148.1:0-3613 GCA_964532615.1 uncultured Planctomycetia bacterium | reverse complement strand
ATATATCGGAGCCTTCCACGGCCTTTATATCTATACCTTTATTAACGAACTTGTCGGTCTTCGATCCGAATCTCGATGCTATGCTACCGCTGACAGGCCAAATAAAAGTCGAAATGCGCCGCGCGCTATAGTTTACCTTCCTGGTCGGCTTCATCCCTTGATAACCGGGCAATAGCAGCACTTGGCCCACTTCGATAGTTCTTGAATCGTTGAGAGAGTTGATCCTCGCCATAGTATCTACGTCAGTGCCGTACAGCTTGGAGATCGCCCAAAGCGTTTCACCCGGAGATACCGTGTGCCGTCCGCCGGCCTGTGAACGCGCGGGAGGCTTGGAAAACTTCGCAGGCGCATAAGAAGAAGACTCAATATAATCGCGATCGATTATCAATGGGGCCTGCTCATGCTGAGAGGCCGCATCTGAATGCGTAGCGCGTGATCGAGTAGCGCATCCCGTAAGCTCTATCAATAAAACAGAAGGAATGAGCATTCTTATAAAGATCAAACCGGTTATAAACAATGGAGCGAGCGAGGGGAATCGAACCCCCGTAGCCAGCTTGGGAAGCTGGTATTCTACCATTGAACTACGCTCGCTGATGTTATTTTTCAAAATTTTGTAATCCCCCTGAAATGATCGAACCTCTTCTTTATATCCTTTTCGGTTATCCGCAATAATTTATTAACGCTAAAATCCTCGACCGTAAAAGACGCCAGGACGCTTCCGAAGACAAGGCTTCTCCTTATTGCGCTTTCATCGATCACGCCGGAGCGGCTCAGGTACCCCATCATGCCTCCCGCAAAAGTATCTCCGGCTCCTGTCGGATCATATATAGTTTCAAGCAGGTATGCCGGCGCTACAAAATGATTATTTTTGGAGCAGTAGAGGACGCCGTGTTCACCTCTCTTTATGATCACAGCTTTAGGCCCTAACGCGATAATAGCTTTGGCGGCTTTCAGGAGATTGTGTTCGAGGCTTAATTGCCTGGCCTCAGAATCATTAAGAAGCATTATGTCGATCCTGCCGAGCAGCTTTACGAGGGATCGCCTCTTAGTGCTGATCCAGTAATTCATCGAATCACATGCCACGAGCTTAGGCCTCTTAACCTGGCTTAAGACTTTATATTGCAAATCCGGATCTATGTTCGCAAGGAATAACAGGTTCGGTTTGCGCAAATGCTCCGGCACGTAAGGATCGAAATCTTTAAATACATTAAGATGCGTGGATATAGTATGCGCGGTATTAAGATCGCTATCGTAACGCCCTTCCCACCGGAAGGTCAGGCCTTTACTGACCGACAAACCGTCTACGCCTATGCCTATCTTCTTAAATAGCTTTACGTACTTCACCGGAAAATCTTCCCCTACCGTAGCGACGATATCGACTTTATCGAAGAAGGAAGCGGCGATCGAAAAGAACGTCGCGGATCCGCCCAATATCTCTTTTCGCTTTCCGAACGGTGTCTCCACGGAATCGAGCGCAACGGAACCTATTACCAAGATGCTCATCTGATTCTCCCGAAACATTTTTCGGCGACTTTTATCGAACAGTATTCTCCGCACATCGTGCATACATCTTTCATGTCGGGATGAGAGGACTTTCTGTATCTCTTCGGTTTGTTCTTATCTATGGCCAACTCGAATTGCTCCTTCCAGTTGCGGTTTCTTCTGGCTTTCGAAATGGCTATATCGCGATCCGTAGAGCCTTTCAGCCCTTTAGCGATATCTCCTGCATGCGCGGCTATCTTGGAAGCTATCACGCCCTCTTTCACATCTTCAATAGTTGGAAGCCTCAGATGTTCGGCCGGTGTAACGTAACACAGGTAATCCGCGCCCTTGCCGGATGCGATAGCCCCGCCTATAGCCGCGGTTATATGGTCATATCCCGGAGCTATATCAGTTACGAGCGGGCCAAGGACATAGAACGGAGCCCCGTCGCAGAATTCTTTTTCAAGCAGCACATTGGCTTCGATCTGATTTAAAGGCACATGGCCGGGCCCTTCGATAATAACCTGAACGCCTCTCTTTACCGCTCTCTTCCTCAGTTCGCCGAGCGTTATAAGCTCCATCATCTGAGGCCCATCGGTAGCGTCCGCTATGGAGCCCGGCCTGAGGCCGTCTCCGAGAGATAAAGTTATGTCGAATCGTTTGGCTATATCTATCACTCTGTCAAAATTACTGTAAAACGGGTTCTCTCTGTCGTTATCCAGCATCCATTGGGCAAGAAAAGCGCCTCCCCGGCTGACGATATCGAGTATCCTGGGATGTTTTCGGAGAGTCTCTATCGTATCCATCAGGACGCCGGCGTGGATCGTAAAAAAATCCACTCCGTCCTCGGCCTGAGATTCGAGCACAGCGAACATCTCTTCAATGGTTATATCTTTAATCGCGCCGTATCTTTCCAGACCTCTTACGATCATCTCGTATATCGGAACGGTGCCGACGGGAACGCGCGATCTTGAAATGATGGCTCTGCGCGTCTGGGCGATCTTCGGTCCGGTAGAAAGATCCATTATGGTGTCGGCGCCGAGGTCTATCGCGGCATCCATCTTGGCGAGCTCACTCTTAATATCGGAAGATCCTTTGGACGTTCCTATATTTGCGTTAACTTTAGTCTTAAGCCCGCGGCCTATGCCGCATATTAAATCTATCTTACGCCTGATGTTCTTCGGTATCACTATGGTGCCGGCCGCAATCCCCCGCCTGACGAATTCCGCGTCTACAAGCTCGTCCTTTGCCACCCGGCGCATCTGAGGCGTTATAATACCTTTTTTGGAAGCATCCAATTGTGTCATTACTCAATAGCCTCTTTTAGTCTTCGCGTTGCTGATGAAACGTCGCAAGACAGGCAAACGGCTCTGATAACAGCCACTCTTCTAAATCCGTTGCGGACCAATTGCCCGACATTATCGATATTTATGCCTCCAATCGCAATGATGGGCATATTTAATCGACGCATCTTTTTCAGTAAGCCGATACCTGAAATCTTCCCCGAAGCTTTTATCGGGGTCTTGAATACGGGACCCACTCCTATGTAATCCGCGCCACCCCTCTTCGCCATCGATATCCGGAGCGGCTCAGAAACGGATAAGCCTATTATCTTGTCCGGCCCTAAAATCTTCTTAGCCGTGCTTATCCCTATATCTGACCGGCCGATATGCAAGCCGTCACTGTCCGCGGCTGCCGCGACATCGATGCGATCGTTTATAATGACCGGTACATTGTATGCAGCGGCCGATCTCTTTAAAGCTACGGCGTCACGTATGAGTTCTTTTACCGTACAGCCCTTACCTCTTAATTGAATCATATCGGCGCCGGCCATGAGAGCCCTATTAGCTGTACTCTTAACCTGTTTGCTGCTCAAGAGCCCCCTATCGAGAATAACGCAGAGAAGCGAGTCTTTTAAAGGCCTTTTTTTCAATAGCATAAGTCTTAAACCTCAATCGTGAAAGTTTAGCCGAAAGCCTCATATCGATAAGTTTAAAAAATTCCTCAAGCACGCGTATAGATTCTTTTACGCGTTCAATATTCGCCAAGAAGATATCAGATGAGTCGCTTCTCGGAACCTCTATTCCGGGTCTGGGTATGCGCCCCACATCATTTTCGGCATTACGAGCGT
>CAZHIO010000147.1:0-3670 GCA_964532615.1 uncultured Planctomycetia bacterium | reverse complement strand
CAAAACGAAAGGCCATCTGTAGCTTTACCTACGGATGGCCTTACAACATGGTGAGGGGCTGGACCCTATCTAACAAACTCCTATCTTATGCCTGAAAAATGTCCATAATGTCCGGTCATTTTTGGCTGTAATTTACATAACTAATTGATTTATAAAGCATTATGAAATGTCCACGTCAAAGAGACGGACATTTGCTATTTTTCATCAAGCCATTCAATAATACGGTGCTTAATCTTATCCCGAACCTCTCTGGTTTTCTGCATCTTATCTTCCAATGTACCTTGGAATCGAGACGGATCCGCAAATCCCCAATGAAACCTTTCACTCTTACCAGGAAACACTGGACAGCTACCTGACTGCGACTCATCACAAACAGTAATTACGTAATCATATTGCTTACCTTGCTTATAGAAATCAAACACGCTTTTAGTCTTATTCTGCGATATGTCTATACCTACTTCTTTCATAACCTCGACAACTACGAGATTTAGCTTGCCTGGTTCAAGGCCTGCGCTTTCTACCTCAAATCTATCCCCTGCCATCTGCTTTAAAAACGCTTCAGCCATTTGCGAACGAGCAGAGTTATGCACACAGACGAATAAAACCTTCTTTTTATCCATTAAAATATTTTTCCTTATTTCGATTTGGAAATTATTTCTTTCTCCGGCTCGAACCAGTGCCTCGTCTTATTGGCAAAAGAAACCAAGCTCAGCATTATCGGCACTTCGGTGAGAACGCCTACCACAGTAGCAAGCGCCGCTCCGCTTTTTAAACCGAATAGGGATATTGCCACAGCTACGGATAACTCGAAAAAGTTGCTTGCGCCGATCATTCCCGCAGGAGCGGCGATCGAATGAGTTAGGCGCCACTTCTTAGACCATAAATAGCCTATAAAGAAAATGAAGTAGGTCTGGATTATCAGGGGAACGGCTATTAATAATATATGGAGAGGATTCCCGAGTATTATATTACCTTGAAAAGCGAAAAGGATGATTAGGGTCAGCAGTAACCCTATGACTGTTACTGGCTTAAGCGCTTTTAAGAATACGGTTTCAAACCAATGCGCCCCTTTCGCCTTTAATAGATACACTCTGGAAATATACCCACCTGCAAGAGGTATAACGACAAAAAAGATAGTAGAATAGATCAGGGTGTCATAAGGCACGGTAATCTGATTTACACCCAACAGGAATTTAACAATAGGGACAAAGGCGATTAATATTACCAGGTCATTCACTGCTACCTGGACCAGGGTATAGGCAGGATCGCCTTTAGTTAAATAACTCCAGACAAAGACCATGGCTGTGCAAGGCGCAGCCCCTAATAATATGGCTCCGGCGATATATTCTTTGGCTAAGGCCGGACTTATAAAAGCGGCAAATATGTATTTCAAGAAGATCGCGGCAAATATCGCCATACTAAACGGCTTGATCAGCCAATTTACGACTAGTGTTATCACTAGACCCTTGGGCTTCTTACCTGCCTTAACAATGCTAGAGAAATCGATCTGCACCATCATAGGATAAATCATGAGCCAGATAAGAATCGCGACCGGAATATTTACCTGAGACACTTCCAGCTTGCTTAAGAAATTTACTCCCGCAGGAAATATTTTTCCAATGATCACGCCGGCTATAATACAAAATATTACCCACAGGGAAAGATATCTCTCGAAAAATGGAAGCTTTACGCTGCTATTGCTTTCAGCCATACCTGCTCCTTTTTTTACAATTTGCTCTTTATCGCAGAAATGACATCGCTAATTCCTGATTGTCCCATGGAAACAACTTCATCACCTATGGTAATTATCGGAGTTACCTGGACTCCAAAAGCACTGAACAGCTTAGCAGCCTGGGGGCTTTCCTTTGGGTCATTCACCTTGCTTATATCAAACACTTCGACATCAAGTCCAAGCTTCTCAATAGCGCCTTTTAACGCCGCAATTTCCTGCTCACTCTGTCCTGTGGGACCACAACAGCTGGCTTTAGGTCCGCAAGGAAATTGTTGTTCAGCGGTAAAGATCTTCACTTGTTTTTGCATTATCCGCATCCTCCTCCACCGGAACCGCATCCTCCGCCACCGCATGAAGAAACTACTGTTTTCATTAAACTAGTTTTTGAAATGTCTGCGCCAGGTATTTTAGCAACCACTCTTCCTGACGGTTGAATAATAAAGACTGCTGTTTCATTAGGAAGCACTTTAAGCTTTTCTCTTAACTTATCTTCTTTCTTATCATCGCCGCTTACATAAACAGCCCCTATAGCGCCTCTAAAATTAATCGCTACATCTGTAATATCAGATTTGATCTTATCTAGATTCGGTTCCTTGGCATCATGGAGACAAAGAAAAACAACCAATCCTTGTTGAAGGGATTTTGAGACCTCTGCTTCTTTCGGTGTCTGTGTATCTATTTGAGCACCTGCTGCAAATGTAAATATAGTTGAAATCAGTAGAACAGAAATGAATGCTGCGCATTTTTTAACCATTTCCTTACCCTTTCCATATAAAGTATATACCACTGCATAAAAGCAGAGCGCCCGCGACACGCCTCACAAGAACCGACCACCTTCCACTAACCTTTCCTAACGCATTACTAAACAAACCAATTGCAAAAAGAGGGATGCTCTGGCCTATAGCAAAACTTGCCATTATAAGCCCTCCATGTATCGGTCTTCCCTGAACTGCGGCGTAGGTCAGCACCACCGGCAGCGCCGGGAAGCAGCAAGAAGACCCAAATCCTATCACCCCGCCCGCGCACAACCCAAAAAGGAACGGTCCGATAAAACCTTTTTGCTTAATTTTTGGGAGCGTAATATTCGAGGGAATTTTTATTACTCCAAGGACAAATAATCCTACTATGAGGCATATTATTCCTATAAAATATGACCAATATTTACCGAGTGATTTCTGTATAGTAAGACCTGCGAAAGACACTAATACGCCGAGAATCACCAGAATAACTATGGATCCCAGCATGATAAAAAATGGAACGGTAAAAAGCCGCTTGCGACTCAGGTCCTGTATGCCTATAAAACCGGCGATAGCCGGCACGAGCGGCAAAAGACAGGTAATAGCTGCCATTCCTGATAAAAATCCTAGCAGCATAGTAATCGGATAAGTTAGAAATGTCACATGCTCTAAATACGAAGCAAAACCTGTTATCGTTTCAAACATAGACACCCTCCTCCACCACCCACGGCATAACAACTGTTCTTTTGGAAAGACTATTTGCCGTTTCCTTAATAAATGATAATTCGCTTAGACCTTTAGCGCATATCAAAGGATCGCTTGATCCAGATACAGCAAAATTCCGGTTTATAATCCACCCGAAAGGCTTAATACCCGCTCTTTGCAGGTCCTCCTGCAAGTCCTCGGCTTCATGAGTCGGGGTAGCCTCAGCCAGAGAAATGATTACAATTTTTCTAACTAGATTATTCATTTTTAAAAATTATTGCGACAAATCTAGGGCTGACGGCAAAATAACAACGGACAGACCTTCAAAACTGCCGTCTGATAGAACTTTTAAGCTTACATTAAGATTATCTCCTGTCTTAATATCCTTAAATTCAGCATTTTTTTGTTCAGGTATAGTAGTAATTTTACTCTGTGCGCTAAGTGTTGGCACAGTAAAAGAATAAATTTGAGCACCTTCTTTAATAGAAACCTGTAA
>CAZHIO010000146.1:0-3676 GCA_964532615.1 uncultured Planctomycetia bacterium | reverse complement strand
AGCCATAAAATCATACGCAAAATTCGGCAGCCATGCAAGCGTGGCCTTCTCCTCTGAGATCACCTGAAATAATAATGCCGGAGCCAAGATCCACTGAAAAGGGTCCATCTGAACTATCGGGATGCCATACGTCAGCGGCATATGAAACGCCGCTATCATACCCATGTCATGATAAAGCGGAAGCCAGCTGACCACCTTATCGCGTGCGTCCATTTTTATCGCGGCGGCATACCGGTTAACATGCTCCAGCACCGCTGCGTGAGAAAGGACAACCCCTTTCTGTAAGCCCGTTGTCCCGGAAGAAAATTGGAGAAGAAATGGCATAGAACTATTGATGGCTTTTCGATTTTCTTCAACCTTTTTGTCGTTGATCTCTTTATTTGGAACGGGCCCTTCAAACTCAAGCGGAAAGAGGATGCCTTTCAAAGTGCCTTGACCGGTCGACACAAGCGGCTTGATAATAGGTTCAAGAGAGCGTTCCGTCACTACCCAGTCAAGGCCGGTCTTTTGCGCAATGCCAGACAGTCCCGAAACGAATTTATCGGGATGCAGGCGAGCATTAGGGTAAGCAAGAACTGCAGGAATAGCTCCGATCGCCGAAATGCCCATATAGATAGGATAGAAGAGTTTATTGTGCCTCATAATGAGCGCACATACATCGCCATGTTTGACGCTGAGCCCTACAAGACGGGAAGCGATACTCAGCGCTTCTTCAATCAAAGCCGAGCGGGTCCACCGAAAGGGCTCCTCAAGCGCATCCCAGTGAATAATGGCTTCAGCATCAGGGCTTTCGATAGCGTGTCTCTTCCAAATATCCCAGACGAGCTGTGATGTATCGGCCGACAATGATCCGTCCTGCATTAGATATAACCCCTAACCGCCTTGGCCGAAATAAATTCCATGAAAACCATCTCCTTACATATACTGCGCTTATTGAGATTCACCTATGTCTCTACAGCGTCAGTCCGCCATCTATGGCGAGCGTCTTACCGTTTACAAGGTCGTTCTTGATTGCAAATATGATGGCGTCAACGATCTCGTTCACCTCTCCGAGCCTCCGCACGGGCGTCTTCTTAATCCACTCCTGCAGGACGGTATCTTTCATCGCTCCCAGAGTGGTTTCGGTCTTAGTGAAGCCGGGAGCTATGCATACCGCTCTGATGCCGAGCGGCCCGAGCTCCTTGGCCCACACAGAAGTTAGCGCGCTCACGGCAGCTTTAGACGCCGAATACGGGCTCTGGCCAGGATTCCCCGCGGCGCCTATCGACCCCATATTTACTATCACACCCTTAGTCCTGTTTAACACCATCTTCTCGGCAACGCTGACCGTCATGTAAAAAACCGAGCTTAAGTTCGTAGCTATGACCTTATCCCACATAGCTATATCGTGTGTATTTATCCTGCCCGGAGCCATACTCACTAAAGGCGCGCTGTAGATCATGGCCGCGTTGTTAACCAGAATATCTATCGTCTTAAAACGGCCGCAAAATTCCTCGACAGCCTCCTTAGCTTTTTTGCTGTCGGTAACGTCGCAGGACTTACAATAAACCCCTTTTAGCTCCTGCTGAAGCTTCGTAAGGCCGGCCTCGTCTATATCCAAAACTCCGACATTCACACCTTCTCGAAATAAGATCTCGACCAGACTCCTGCCGATACCATTGGCGCCGCCCGTTACGATAGCGTTTTTACCTTTTAGTTCCATCGCTGCCTCCCGCAATTTTACTGTCCAGAATACGCGTAATATCAGGAATACTTATCATGGCGATTATCTCGTCGACCGTCAATGTCACCGAAAAATTCTGTTCTAAGGCCGTTATTATTTCCATATGCTTCAGAGAGTCCCATCTATCGGTATCGCGATAGGAAAAACTCTGCGTCACATCCGACTCCGCCAGTCCCAGGACGTCTGCAACCAATTTTCTCAGTTTTTGCTTAGCATTCTCATCCACCGGATTAATCTCCTTTCGAAAATTCGACGTCCCCGACCTTAATGAGCTTAAAGTAGGGAGGGAACGCCATGTGTGAAGCGCTCAGTGAGAGCTCATAGGTAAGTCCGCCGGACTCGGATTTTGCCTTAGCGAAACGGTTCCGTTCATAGAATTTCTCCGCCTGCTGGTTCTTTTTAGTAGGCACATACAGGCCGAATATCTTATCGCATCCCCTCTCTCTCGCTTCATCTATGCATACTTTAAGCATAACGTCCTCGATTCCGCGTCCTATGGCGCGGCAGCTCAGCAGAAAGACGTCGATAAAAGCATTGCTGCCGTCGCAAGACATCACTACGGCGCCCACAACTCCGCTATCGCCGAAGCGGTCCGAAAGAGAGACGTAAAAAACGTCCCTATCTCTATTCTTTGTCAGATCGGCGATCTCGGATTCTGAGTATCTTTTCGCTGTCAGATTAAACTGATTGGTCCTTTGCGTCAATTGGGAGATGCGGGGAATGTAAAAATGGTCCGCTCTGCCTATCACCACCTTCATCTCGATGTATTTCAGGTACTCCTCTATGTCAGTCGGACTAAACTGCGCCTTCGTCTCCTTCCTCTTTGCCTCCGCCTTATACATCTCGGTGCGCTTCCTGTCCTCCTCTGAAAAATGGAGGGTATCGAAAAATCCCTGTTCTTCGAGCGCGCTTCGGAACAATGAAGGCTCCTGCGGCAGCAGAAAGACAGCGGCCTCCGGCATCATCTTATCCACGAGGCTTATCTCAAATTCGCTGTCGTCGACGAAGACGAGGCTGTCGATACCTATATCTAGCTCTTTGGCTATCTCTTTAATGTTGGACACCTTATCTTTCCAGTTTATCTTCATCGCGACAAAATGTTCTTTACGGAGTATCATGTCAGGATGTTTTTCGAGGACCTCCTCTATGTCGGCCTGATTATTCCTGCTACATAACGCGAGTAAGACGCCGCGTCGGTACAGCCCCAGGACAGTTTCCTGAAATTCACGATAAGAAGATCCCGGATAGGTATGGCCTATCTTTATCCCTCCGATCCCGTCCTCCCCGATAATGCCTCCCCATAAAGTATTATCGCAGTCCAATATAAGACACTTCTTATTCTTGCCCTTAAGCGCCCTGATGAACTTCATGTATTCCTTTGCTATCGCGAGATAGCCGTCTCTTGAGTAGGGGGCCCTGAGCATATGCCAGAATCTTTCATCGTTGAATCTCGAGTAGCCGATCCTGGATTGCAGAAGATCCATGTCAACAACGTAAACGCTTTTATGCTTTCCCGCCAGGCGCAGTATCTCCTGATTTACTCTGCGTATTATGTTGATCTGCCTTTGCGCGTCTTGATAGTCAAGGATCCCATAAGCGGGATACGCCGGTATCTCGAAGTTATGGAGAAGGATCGGAGCGGACGAGCGTTTCCTGACTTCAGTCAGGACCTTATCCATGTAACCAAGAAGCGCGGCAATCTCGCGCTCCACATCCTCCGCGCCGATACCGGAAAAGTCATTATAAAGCTTCGCCGCTATCACTCTGGGATGCAGACATATCACTATCAGGTCGCTCGCAGCATAGTCCGCTCCGGGAATGGGTCCCGAGATATCCTGAAGAACGGTATCATAATTGCCGATATCTATTTCCGGATGCAGGCCGGTCTTATAACAGAGAAATTTGAGATATGGCATCATAAGGTCCACGGTTATATTGCGCAAAAAAGAGATT
>CAZHIO010000145.1:1158-3687 GCA_964532615.1 uncultured Planctomycetia bacterium | reverse complement strand
AGAGATCGACAGGCAGGACGTTCTATATACTGGATGAGCCCACTACCGGGCTTCATTTTGCCGATGTCGATAAGCTGCTGGCCGTCCTGCAGGCTCTTGTAGACCAGGGGAATACCGTACTGGTAATAGAACATAATCTCGATGTGATCAAGACCGCCGATCATATCATAGACCTCGGTCCCGAAGGCGGCGATGCCGGCGGAGAGATCGTGGCGGAGGGTTCGCCGGAAGATGTAGCTAAGAATAAGAAGTCGTATACCGGTAAATATCTGAAAGACGCGCTGCTATGATCTTCAGCAAACCTAATATCAGGTCCTTTATCTTACAGGCGCTTATCTTGTCGCTCTTCTCTTCGGTCTCTTTCGGCGATGTGGCGGAGGATGCGGAGTTTACAAATATTAAGACGGCTTTCAATGATGCTTTTTATGATCTTTCTAAGGATAGGCTTGAGTCTTTCATAAAGAATTACCCGCAGACGCGGTTTTTGTATAACGCGCATGCGTTGCTCGGAAGATGCTATTATAAGCAGAATGATTTCAGCGGGGCTATGTACGAGTTTAGGACGATCTTAGATACGCCGGCCGCAAGCGAGTTCCAGGATGAAGCCCTATTCTGGAGCGGCGAGATATTTACCAGGAGCGGTGATTTTAAGAGCGCGCTCGATTGTTACGAGAGAGTGATAGAGGATTTTCCGGCGTCGAAATATTTAGCTTCCGCTCTATATTCCAAGGGATGGGCTTATTACAAGATAGGCCTCTATGATCAGGCGTTAAGGTGCTTCTCCGGTGTGGTCTCCGATCATCCTATGGATAAAGTTTATATGGAAGCCCGGTTCAGGCTCGGCGAGTGCTATTATCTTTCGGAAGATTACGAGAGCGCCGAAACGGAGCTCGAAAAGTTCATAGAGAGTTTTCCTGTTTCCGAGAAGACCCCAGAGGCATATTACCTGCTCGGTGAATCGAAATATTTTCTCGGTAAGTATGACGCTTCTATAGCTTCGCTCGAGCGGGCTCTCTCTATCTCGCCGCGCGCCAAATGGGCGGCGCTGGCCGCATACAGGGTAGGTATAGCGTTTTCCATGCTCGGAGAATTATCAACGGGCAATGATTACTTAAAAAAGTCAGTCGGCGCGGCCGATAATGGTCTTGTAAAGAGCTCCGCGCTATTAGGCCTTCTTAAGAATTATGAATCTTCCGGAGCGAACGATGAAGGGTTAAATCTATGCGGCAGGATAATCGAAGAGTATCCGGAAGCCGATATCATACCGGAGGTATATTGCTATAAGATAAGGCTTCTATCGGCCGAAAAAAAATATTCGGAAGCGGAGAGCCTCTGCTTGGCATCCATTAAAAGATATCCGGACAGCGCGCATACCGGCAGGATGCATTACGAGTTGGCCCGGATCTATCTCGCGCAAGGCAGGAGGGATGATGCCGCTTCTGAGTGCGTATTCGCAGGGACGTCTTCCAAAGACGTGGACCTGAAAGCGAATGCGCTTTTAATGACCGGGGACATCTATCTTCTGAATAAGGATATCCCAAAAGCCACGGAGTGTTATGACGCCGTTCTGAAAAAATATCCGGATAGCCTCAACGCCGACTACGGCCAATACAAGATAGCCAATATCGCCATGCTGAGGGGTAAATATGATCAGGCGATACTCGCCTACCAGGTGATGCTCGTTAATTATCCCGATACCGCATTATTAGAAAGAGCCGTTTTCGGATCCGGCATGGCATACTTCAATAACGGAGATTACGAAGACTCACTCAGCGAATTAGACGGATTTGTGAAGAGATTTCCGGACAGCGGATCTGCTGATATGGCAAGGCTGTATATAGCGAATTCCATGTATAATTTGGGCAGATATGATGCCTCAGGTGCCTATTATAAAGAGCTGGAGGCCTCCGCGTCGGACAGAAAGATAAGAGCTATGGCCGCTTATCAGACGGGGTGGTCTTATTTTAAGATGCGGAGAGATCCTGAAGCCGCGTCTGTGTTTGAAAATTTCCTCAAAAATTACAGCGATTCAGATCTGGCGGACGACGTAAAGCTGTGGTTCGGGGAATACTATAGATCCCGGCAGAAGTACTCTAAGGCTATTGAAAGTTTCGAATCGTTGCTTGCGGGGCATCCTTCTGACAGCTTAGTTGAAGAGGCGCTTATGCAATCAGCGCTTGCATTGTCGGAAGACGGCAAGGCTGAAAGGTCGATCGGTAAACTCGAAGAGCTTTCGCGGAGATTCGAGGGTTCCGAATCAGCAAGGATCGCGTACAGAAGGATCGCTAAGATCAAGAAAGATGCGAAGGATTTCGACGCGGCAGTGGAGTATTACAGAAAAGCCATCGGCGCAGCCAAAGACGAGATCGATGCGCAGACTCAATACGAGATAGCCGAATGTTATCAGGAGAAAGGGGACCTCGATAAGGCTTCGGAAGAATATCTTAAAGTGACGTCTCTCTATTCCGACAGCGCGTTCTGGTCGATCAGGGCTCAGTTAAAGAGCGCCGAGATCTTCGAAGCGCTTAA
>CAZHIO010000145.1:0-1148 GCA_964532615.1 uncultured Planctomycetia bacterium | reverse complement strand
CGCGAGAGGCCTCCGGGATCTACGAGAAGCTGGCCGGTATGGGGATCGAGGAATCCGATATCGCGAAGAGACGGCTCGATTCGCTTAATTTAAAAGTATCCAAGTAGAAAAAATACGGGAGGGTATATGTGGGATTTAGTTCAGAAGGGCGGGCCGATGATGTATCTTATAATAATCTCGTCGGTACTCGCGTTTGGAGTGGTTATCGAAAGAATATATCATCTGAATAAAGCGAGAATAGACGCCGGCAGGTTCATGGACGGAATCGTTAATGTCCTGAAGCGCAACAAGATAATCGAAGCTATTGAGATGTGCAATGCGACGCCCGGGCCTATCGCGCATATTATAAAAGCCGGAATTCTGAAACACGACAGATCGAAGCCTGAGATCCGGGAAGCGGTCGAGGAGGCCGCTCAGCTTGAGATACCGAGGCTCGAGAAACATCTGCCGGTTTTGGCGACCATAGCGCATATAGCGCCGCTATTGGGATTCGTCGGAACGGTTACCGGAATGATAAAGTCGTTTCAGGTAATTCAGCAAAAAGCGTCTTCTATGATACCTATTAATCCCGGAGACCTGGCAGGCGGCATATGGGAGGCGCTTCTCGCTACGCTCGCCGGTCTGGCGGTCGCCATCCCTACGTATGTCGCTTATAACTATCTTGTCAGTCAGGTGGATAATTTAGTTTACGATATGGAGACCAGCGCTACTGACCTGGTCAACCTTTTATCATCCAAAAGAGATACTTACGAGGTGTAGAGATGCGTTTTAACAGAAGAGTAAAGATAGAAAAGGGGATGGTCGATCTGACGCCGCTGGTGAACGTCTTCTTCCTGTTATTCATATTTTTTCTGTTCACTTCGAGTTTTATATTCCAGCCCGGCATAAAGGTCAGCCTGCCTAAAGCCGTTACCAGCGAAGTCATACAACAGGACAGCATTGTATTAACGATAACTAAAGACGATAAGGCATATCTGAACGAAAGAGAGATATCTCGTGACGAGATAGTTTCCAATCTCAAGCTGATAGCTAAAGCCAAGACCCCGCTTCTGCTGACGGCCGATTCGGCCGCGTCGCTCGGACGCCGAGATGAGATATGGGATATGTGCCGTGAAGAAGGCTTTGCGCAGCTCACTATAGCTACGGGT
>CAZHIO010000144.1:1950-3688 GCA_964532615.1 uncultured Planctomycetia bacterium | reverse complement strand
CAATTTATCTTTATTTTCATTATTTTTTATGGCCTTCTTTCTTATCTCTTCCGGTTTAAGTATGACGATCTTGCCGCTTTCCAAAAGCGGTTTCAGCGCTATCATGGCGCCATCCAGCTCTTCCCTGTTACCGTCTTTTATAAATAGATTCTCGGACAATAGCACCTTTGAATCCTGTCGTAATTTTGTCGTTTCGAATAAACCGTGCAGAGATGCTATAGCGGCGGGAAGCAAATGCGTGGGTTCTTCGGTGCCGGGAACTATTCCGGCTTTTGACTCATCTTTTGGCAAAATCGGCAAATTACCTGATATGTTCGGGGGCTCTTTCTTCTGCGCTCGCATAAGCCGCTCATCCGGTGATTCGTTATATATATCAACTCTGACCTCAGTCCCCTTGCCCGGCATAGTATCTATAGAAAAATTATGAGTGAGTTTCTGTGACTTTAGATGTAGAAAATATAGCCCCAGACCGGTAGAGCCTGATTCGGAGAAGCCGAAAGCAAGGGCTTCTTCTACATCGTTTATGCCTTTCCCCTTGTCCATAGCCACACACCTGATACCTTTTTTTCTGCCGTCTATTTCATAGATATATTTCACGATGAAAAATCCGCGTTCGGCGTATTTCCATATATTTGTGATCGTCTCTCTTGCCGCAAACCCTCCGGGACTGGGGGTGGTGGGGTTATCCCTATCTGTCAATATCCCGAACTCTTCTTCGATGTCATTTATCCGATCTGTTATCTTTTTAATATATCGTATACCGTCTATTGTGATCGGAGTCGCAATGCGTCTACCGGGATCAGGCCTTTCGGCTTTATGCATATATCTGGGCGAATCATCGATGGGCCAAAATTCTATTATAGCTCCCGAGCTCTTAAGCTCTTCCATCATCAGTGTAGCCTCATGAAGCTTGCCTTCTTTAAGCAGACTCCATGCTTCGTTAATTTTTGCGTCTGTATAAGCGGCGACCGAAGGATCCGCAAAGACTACCCCTTCTTGATAAGGCAGACCGGGAGCCGATATGTCGGACGAATCTTTCCTATTCTTCCTGCCCTGCTCCAGGTTTCGGTTCAACTCCTCTAATCGCTTCTCGAAATGCTCCAATCCTGTAGGAAGGGTGATCGTGAAAAGGGGCGGGGCTTCTTCTTTAACGGCTATGGTACCGGTCTTTTCGAATTCTTCGAACAGCGCCTTTGTCTTTTCACGTATGCTGTGTATCTTCCGGCTCTGAAAAAATGAGCCCATCGATTCATGGGAGGTGAGTATATATAGGATTTCCTGCTTCATATAAGCGATATTGCCCCCGCTTAAAATAAAACGGCGGATGTCCTTTTCCTCATCACGCAGATCCCGGGGAAAACCTTTACCGCTTAAACATATTATAAGCTCGTTTAAAAATTCATCGTACATTCCCTCGCGCAGGAAGAAGTAAATAAGCTCATTCTCAACCTCAACCGGCCAAAGGCCTGTATCGTATTTCTGGGCAAGTTTTATAATACGCACTTTCTCTCTATAGAAGTGCTTGGCCTTGTCTCTATGGCCAAGATTTTCCCATCTGTACCCTATTTTACCGTACTTGTTCGCGAGGTCTATGTAAGCGTCCCTGAAACTATTTCCTTCATTCTCGGCGGCCCATTCATTCCATTGCTCATGCAACTCTCTCTCTTCTTTTTTTGCCGCAGCCAGGTCATTATTAAGCTCCGGCAATATGACTTCTTTTAGTATATCGGAGTCACTC
>CAZHIO010000144.1:0-1850 GCA_964532615.1 uncultured Planctomycetia bacterium | reverse complement strand
CAGGTCATTATTAAGCTCCGGCAATATGACTTCTTTTAGTATATCGGAGTCACTCAGCGCGAGTCTTCTGAGTCTGGCCAAAATCCTTTCGGATGAGCCTATCTTAGCCTCGGCATCACCACGGATCATTTCGCGTTCATGCTGCAGCCTAAAATGCATCTCGTGAGAACTTGCGTTAGACGCGAAAAGCATGTTGTAAGCATCGAGGAAGCGCTGTCCGTGGTTCAGCAAAACCGCTAAATCCTCCATATCTTCTCTCTTGTCAATATCAAAATCATCGAGCAAACGTAATGACAAATAGATGGCGTTACGCCTCCTGCCGGCATGGATCGGCTTGAAGATCTTCCTTTCCGGCACGGAAAAGATAAGGCTTGTCTTAATATCGGTAAGAGCAAGTATAGTGGTCTTACTCTCGAGCCGCGATGCGCGGGTGATAAAATCGGGTTCTCCCATCTCTGCACCTTTTCTCCTAAGCACATCTATCGCCTTGTATAATTTTGAGCGGGCGCTCCGGATCGTTTCTCCGGCAATACCCCGGGAGGCGAGGCTTCCCTCGGTCTCAAGCGTCACTCCATCAGCCCTCTGCTGATATGATGATTTTTCGGGTTTTAAGAGCGGGTATTTTTTATAGAAACGCACTATCGATTCGACGGTGAAATGATCACGGAATACTTTATTTGATAATAGAATTTCTTTGATAAGATCTTTCACGATCAGAAATATGCAGGCAGTGCCTATCACTCCCAATATGCCCACCCACAAAGGATTGTTTAGAACTATAACGGCGATTGCAATAGCCGTATAGATGAGAAGTTTTTTATTCACTCCGAATGGATCGTATGCGGTGGGGCCGCGATTATTAGATGCTCGGGAATGAGTAATGACTTCCGGAGAAGGAAGCGCTTTGATATTTTCTGAAACAATCTTATATAACCGCGAAGGAAAGAGCAGCTGGCGGCTTAAGCTTTGCGAATCATAATTTTTATCCAGGCCCCAATAAGAGGCGGAGATATAACCCGACGGTACGTAAGGGCTCTTATCTCTTCGGCAATATCTCAGCGCTACTTCTTGACCATTATCAACATTTACAGAATCCATACCTCTAATAGTTATTAATATTTCGCCATTCTGATCGTTCTTAACGACGCTGGTCCCGCTAAAATCATTTTCAGAACTTTGAGCAAATCGCTCGATGTCTTTAATCGAAAGGCCGTCTGGCTTGTATTCATCTATCTTGGAAGCGATCTTTTTAGCTTTATCAACAAGGTATTTTACTGTAGCTGCGATTTTGAAATCTTCTCGTGTTGTACGCAGTTCTACCTGTAATTTGTCAGGCATTGCCCAAGCTATATCCTGCATAAAAAAAGTAGCAATAAGAATTATTGATATAATCCTCATTGCTATAGGGAATCTATGCAGCTGATTAGTCATAATATTTTCTATGTTTTGATTATCTTAATAAAACCGACAATATTAGCGCGATATCAAGTCATATATATAGTATCATAACAGTGAAGCAATCTCAAAAGTATAATTCTATCTTTTTTATATTCTAACCTTCAATAGAAAAACATCGAGATAGGCTATGCACCATTTAAAAAAATATATTCATAGTTTATTATTTATGCTATAGTAGCATTTAAATGCGGAAAGAATATCTTAAGGGGATAGAGATCATTTACGAGGACCGCGACATCCTTGTCATCGATAAGCCGTCCGGACTTCTTACGATGGCCTCTGCCATTGAAAGAGAAAAGACCGCCTACCATATTCTTACGGATTATGTCCGTAAAGGTTATGTCAAATCACCGAAACGCGTATTCATCGTACATCGCCTCGATAGAGACACA
>CAZHIO010000143.1:0-3695 GCA_964532615.1 uncultured Planctomycetia bacterium | reverse complement strand
TGGCTCCCCCGCGAGGACTCGAACCTCGGACACTGTGGTTACGATCTGACTCCGATTACTCGGAGAGTCGGACTATACCATTACCATTGCCCATTACGGCTTTAGGTAGCGAGTCTCTAGTCTCTGCACCTTCCCTACTACGCCGACTGACTTAAATAACACAGGGCTCCGTAGGGCTTGGCTCAGGATTGACCTGGTTGCCCAGGCGTTCCCTGAATTTACCCGCTTTTCACTCTGCCGTTTCCGGCAGAGGCTGCTAACTTCGCATGAAGCTCTCGATGCATTTGCATCCCTTCTTCATGCTCCCGCGAAACGCACTTAGTCTTGCACTCGCTTCGCTCGTGCACAGCCACATGCTCTACCAACTGAGCTACAGGGGAACAAAATGATTAAAGAACGGATATTGCGTAGATAGGAATATAGCACACATGCGGGTTATTTTCAAACGATTTTCGGCGGTATTAAAATCACAGTAACAGTTCAGCTACGAGAAGAACTCTCGACGTAGGGGACATTTAAATGTCCCCTACAATGTCGTCGAGGCGTTTTTGGCGACTGAACTGTTACAAATCACGGGTTATTACTATTGCATATCGGATGAATAGATCGTAACTTTATTCTTACCGGTCTTTTTTGACCTGTACAAGGCCTTATCGGCTTTTTCCACAAGCTCGCCCTTGTTCTTTTCACCGGAATATTCGGCAACGCCTAAGCTTATAGATGTGCTATATAATACGCCGCCAAGCTTGAACTTTTTCTCCTCTACCGCAAGACGTATCTTCTCCGCTATATTAGCCGCATCCTGGGCCTTAGCGCTGCTAACCATCACTATGAACTCTTCTCCGCCATATCTGCCCACAACATCGAGCTGTCTGCACTTAGCCTGTATGGTATCGGCCACCTCCCGCAGTATAATATCACCGGCAGAGTGGCCGAAAGTATCGTTTACATGCTTGAAATTATCTATATCGGCCATTATTATCGAAAGCGCCCTGGATCTCAAGGTTGAAGTGTTCCTGAATTCGGCATCCAGGAGAAGATTAAAATGCCTTACGTTATAAAGCTGAGTTAAGCCGTCGCGGGTCGCCTGCCTGAAAAGATACATTCTCTCTACCGATTGCAGGCCCTGAGAAAAAGCGACTGTGACCAGATAAGAAAATCCGATAGCGCAGATAGGGTAAAAAGTAACTATCGCGATATTGAACAGCCCGAATATCAGAACCGAAACGATATAGTACGCTGACATGGAGATAACCGTTACAAATATGCCGCTCAACGGCCGGAGATTGCACAACAGAATAGTCCAAACGATAGAAACTAATATCAGGATAAGGAGGTCTACCCCCTCAGGCGGCTCCCTTACGAAATCGCCTTTCAGCATGCTCGATATTATCATAGCGTTAGTGCCTACGGCGGGATAAGCGTTATCTACCGGGACGGGCTTAATATCTATAAGGCCTATCGCGGTAAGTCCTATTATGCATACTTTGCCCTTGAATTCATTCAGATCTATAATAGGCTTCTTGCCTTCCTTGATCGCCGCATAGCTTTTAATGACATCCAGGTATGAGTAGTGCTTAAAAGCCGTGCCCCACTTTCCCAGCCAATTTACCAGCAGCTGATTTTTGCTATCGAGCGGCATCTTCTCGACTTTTCCGTCGGAGCGCGTAAAGCGCATATTATGCTTATGCGGATCGATCGATATATCCTTATCTGTAAACCCCAGGATGTCCGAACCGACCCGTATCCCTAATTGATATGAAGTCTTATCTTTATACCTCAGAACGGGAGGAACACGCCTCAGCGTACCATCCGGATCAGGAATCGTATTGACATGGCCTGAGCCTTTCATGACGCCGCTGAACCTTGGCAGCGGCTCGTGGATAGCCGTTACCCCTATTCCCTCGTAAAATCCCGCGCTCTTGTCGGTTTCGATGTCGTACACGGATGGTATATAGACGACTCCCGATTGCCTGATCGCTTCTTCCATTGCGCCGTCATCCGCATCATCCTGCGCTTCCGAGAAGATGACGTCAAATACTATAGCCTTGGGATCATATGACGATAGGATCTTTATAAGCGCCGCATGCCATTTTCTGGGCCAGGGCCAGCGTCCTATAACATTTACGCTGTCTTCGGCCATATCTATAAAGACCACGTCCGAAGAGCCTGGCTTAAAATGTCTCAATTGAAAACGCTGATCCAGTGTAATAGATTCGAGCCTGTTGAAGAGATCGAATTGATAGGAGATCAGAATGAGAGTTGTTACGATAAGCGCCAGGACCAGTATCGCGGTCTTCTTGTGCTTTATGACGTTCTGATATATAACATTGGATATATTGTAAGCTGTGTCGGATGGCATACGTTGTGTGTTAAGGATACCTAACATGGCGATATTTGTCAAGATTTGGTATAATAGCGGTACTGACATGATAATCGATGATATGAAGATAGATTGGGAATGGGTTAAAGAGTCGTTGCTGAAGAAGGAGCGCATAGCGCCTTCTGCGGCGGGAACGATATTGGAGAGCGCTAACAATTCTATCGATCGGGCAAAGAAGATGGCGGTCCCGAGAGCTTTATTATTGAAAAAATCTGTCCTCTCGATCAGCTGCGACACTATTGAGCTCGATGGCGGCGTAAAACTATCCGGAAATTCTCTTTCGGCCTATATAAAAGACGCTCACGATGTATATCTATTTGTTGTGACTATAGGCTCATCCATAGAGAATGAGGCTTCAGAACTTATGAAGAGCGGAGAGAGTCTGTCGGGCTATCTGCTCGACAGAATAGGCTCTTTTGCCGTAGAATCTCTTGCGGAAGGCGTGGAGAAACGCTTAAGAAGAGAATACGAATCAAAAGGCAATAGCGTCTCTATGCGATTCAGCCCGGGATACTGCGATTGGCCGGTCGAAGAGCAGGCGAAGATGGATGCAATGCTGGACTTTTCCGGGATAAGCGTCCGTATTACCGGGAGCGGCATGATGGTGCCGAAGAAATCTATCTCGGGGTTAATAGGGATCGGACATAAAGATCTATTCTCTAAAAGAAAGTCTCAATGCTCTGTCTGCAATATGAAGAGTTGCGATTATCGTAGAAGTTAAGCGGGTTTTTGTTCGGTCGCCTGCGGGGTGATCGATTCTTTCTTCAGCAGATCTTCCCAGTTCTTATCCGTAGCGGCCTGCATCTCATCCAGTAAAGGCTTATTCTCGGGTTTCAATAGATGCCTGAAGCGGCCCTGCAGTTTTATCCATTCCGAAACCGGCTTCTTCTCTTTCGGTTTAGTTATCTTATACTGGCCGTTCACCACTTCATAGACCGGCCATACGCAGGTCTCAAAGGAGAGTCTGCCCATCTCACACGTGAGCTCGGGTTCATATCCCCACCCTAATCTGCATGGCTGAAAGACGTTTATGAACTTCGGGCCGTCTATCGCAAGGGCTTTCTCTACTTTGGATGTAAGATCGCGCCAATTACCCACTACCGACTGCGCAACATACGGTATCTTATGCGCTACCATTATCTCGGTAAGGTCTTTTCTGAGCTGCTCCTTGCCCTTACTTACCTTCCCGACCGGCGCGGTCGTGGTATCGGCTCCGCGCGGAGTTGCGCTCGAACGCTGGACGCCGGTGTTCATATAAGCTTCGTTGTCATAGCAGACGTAAAGAATATTATGGCCGCTCTCCATGGCCCCG
>CAZHIO010000142.1:2788-3700 GCA_964532615.1 uncultured Planctomycetia bacterium | reverse complement strand
CCTCCCGGACCATAATCCACAAAAGATTTCCAGTCTACATTCGCGTATAATTGCCTGGCCTTAGTATTAACGATCGGCTTTATCGTCTTAAAATATTCGCCGGCGGTAAGAGCTCCGGCAACAAGCAGCGCCGTATCTATGGTAGAGACTTCCGTATTCACCCATGCCCTGCCGGTGTTTACGTCAATAAAATGATAGAAGAAGCCGTCTTTGCCCCATGTTCCGTCGCCTTCGGCGGCCTGCGAAGACTGTATAGCGAGGAGTGTATCGAGTATCAGCTCTGCTCTGTCGGCAAGCTCGGCAGGCGTTACCTTCCAGTCGGGATTTGTGCCATCACCGTATTTTTCGGCGGCAACGCAAAGCGCAGCCAGTCCGAAACCGGTTGCCGCAACGCTGCCTTTATCGTAATGAGCGTCCGACGAGGGATCGCCGTTAGCGAGTAACCTGTCGCGGATCAGGCCGGTCGAAGCGCTATTGGTTTCGGTCCAGAAATAGTTAAACGAATGGTTGATGATATCATTGAGCATCTCGTCGGTATTCTGCGCGGCAACATTAACAGTCCAGATCCTATCGGGAAGAGTCGTCACTTTTCCGTCAGATACCGTAACTCTGATTGTAATAACTCCTGGAACTGTGGGCGTGTACGAGTATGAATTTGAATTAATTCCTACGGCGGTGGAATTCACTGTCCAGCTGTAAGATAAGATATCGCCGCTATCCTCATCAGACGCGACTATGCTAAAGGCCTGCATATCGCCGACTTTCATATCTATGGATGCGGCTATAGGTAACGATGAGGCTATGACAGGGGCATGATTCGCGTCCGACTGGGTAACATGGAGAGCCCATTGCCAGACAACCGGGGTGCTCTTACCGTCGGTTACTGAGACTTCTATAGTGTGGTCTCCTACT
>CAZHIO010000142.1:0-2688 GCA_964532615.1 uncultured Planctomycetia bacterium | reverse complement strand
GAGTGCGTAACCGGGGTGCTCTTACCGTCGGTTACTGAGACTTCTATAGTGTGGTCTCCTACTACCGCGAGAGTCGAATATGAGGCCGCGGTGAGGTTTGAGGATGTGGATACGACGCTTGCGCCTATCTTCCATGAATATACCAGAGGATCGGAGTCCTGATCGGTAGCGGTCACTGTGAAGTTTGGCAGAGCGTCTACGGCAAGATCTACCGATATATTGGCTACGTTAGGAGTGAACGATCCTATTACAGGAGCCCTGTTATCCTGAGTCTGGGTTATGTGCAGAGCCCAGGAGTGCGTAACCGGGGTGCTCTTACCGTCGGTTACTGAGACTTCTATAGTGTGGTTACCGACAGTCATGTATGCGGCGTAGGCGGCCGAAGATAGTGTGGCAGCGCTCGAGACAGTGTTGCCGTCGAATTTCCATGAGTACGTAAGCGGGTCCGAATCCGGGTCCGATGCGGTCACGCCTAAAGCTATGCCTCCGCCCGTAGAAAGATCTATCGTTATGTCGCTCTGGTTCGGGGAAAAAGCCGTGATCTGGGGCGGATTATTAACCGTCTGGCCTACTTTAACATCCCACTGGAGCGAAGTGCTGCCTAAGCTGTTAATTACCCTGGCCTCTATAACGTTGTCCCCTGTCCTGGGGATGATGAACGTTATTGACGATGTCGCCTCTCCTATTGACGGTATCTCTACTCCGTTAAGGTACCATTTAAATGTAAGCGCTCTCGCGTTAGGATCATGTGCCGTTACGCCGAATTGTATCATCTCTCCTGAGTCAAGATCAAGATTGAAATCAGCGGGTGTGTAGTAATCTATGATCGGCAGGCCGCTTGCGGTGACCGTTATAGATATATCTTCGGAATCTTCGAGTGGGTTCGCCTTAGTCTCTCTCGCTATGAAGCGAATATTTTTATGTTCGGAGATGTCGCTTGTCGTAGGCGTCCAGTTAAATACTTTGGACTGGAAAGTCGCGCTGCCGGGCAGATTAGTCGCCAGGAATGTCAGGGCGTCACCGTTGGGATCGGCGGCGGTAACGTTAAATGTAAGATTGTGTCCGGCCTCTACGGTCTTATTGCCTATGTGGTCCAACACGGGAGACTTGTTATCGGCGGCGTTAATGAGTATCCGTAACGCGGCGCCTCCTATGATTATATCCAGAGAACCGTCACCGTTTATATCCGCAACCTGAAGATTGCTACCTCCCACCAGAGCAGGAGAACTCTTATAATCCGGAAGTTTTATCGAATCTTCCGCAAATACTCCAGAGCCGTCATTGATCAATAACGACATCTTGTCTTCGCCGAGCACAACTATGTCCTGGTATCCGTCGCCGTTCATATCGCCGAGCCTTGTATCCTTGGATGAGAAATCATTGGTCGGTATACGGCCTATCGCCTCGTCGGTAAATTTGCCGCTGCCGTCATTGACGAGCATAGCGTTGTTCTTGCTTTGATTGGCGATTAATATGTCGATATCCCAGTCGCCGTCTATATCTCCGCAATCGAGGACTTCGCTGTATTCATTATCTTCCGGCAGAGCGGTCGCGGTAATGTCGGTAAACTGTCCGGTGCCGTCGTTCAGATATACGCGATTCCTTAAGCTGCTCTGATTGATTACGCTGTTATTGGTAGTTATGATATCGAGACTGCCGTCGCCGTTGATATCCGAAAAACGAACGTCTGAACTGCCGTCGACAATTCCGGGGAGATCGAAATCAGCGTCGATAGCAAATACTCCGCTTCCGTCATTTATGAGAAGCGTGTCTTTATCGCTCTTGCTCGCGGCTATTATATCCGGAAATCCGTCGCCGTTTGCGTCACCTACATCTATGCTTGTCACGTCACCTGAAACGGACGGCAGGTTCAGACCGGTCATATCGCTGAATTCGCCGTGAGCGTTATTCATTAAAAGCCTTACGGATCTGCCGGTAGAATAGGACAATACCACATCAGGATATCCGTCGTTATTGACATCGCGCAGAACCGCGTCTGTCATGAAATCCGTATCCGATATAGCCGGCAGCGCGGAAGAGGATCCATCGGTAAATACGCCTGAGCCGTCATTGACGAGAAGATAGCAAGTTTCTGTGATCTTATCAATGATGAGCATATCGACATCATTATCATTGTCTACATCGCCCAACCTTACGATAGATGAGTCCGATATTGAAATCCCACCAGGCAATATCTCCTGGGTCTTATCGGTGAACACATTGCCTGCGGAGCTTGTCAGGGAAGAGAAAGTTAACTGATTACTGCTCGTACCGTTCACGCTCACTGACAACTTAGAGGGCCCGGACTGAAGCGATTGCGGCACTGTAGTGCGAAGCTGATTTTTAGACACATAAGCTACCGATCCTGCAGCCAGAGACCCGAACATGACAGAGTTTTTCGAATTATCACTGCTAAATCCCGCGCCTTGAATTATAACTTTTGCGCCGGATACTCCGCTATCGGGAGTTATTCCTGTCGCATAAACATTGCTCGAGGTCGACGTAGGCGTTATGGATCCACCCGTACCGCTTCCGCCGCCCGGAAGCGCAAGGCTTTCGGGGAGAGCGGCAGTCGGCACATTAACGCCGGCCATTCCGTAGATCACTGTTGTGCCCGGAGCGCTTGGAACTCCCACAATCGTGCCCGGAGCGCCTGACAAACCTGTTGGATTTGCTACGATAGGAGCG
>CAZHIO010000141.1:0-3702 GCA_964532615.1 uncultured Planctomycetia bacterium | reverse complement strand
ACTCTTTATCAGGTCTCCGATAAGAGCCCCTCCGCCCATCAGAGATCCTATTACGATGAAGTTAATGTTTGCGTAATCGACAAATGTGTTCTCTCTGAAAAAATCTACTTTTAAGAATAATAGCGCCTGGACTCCCGCCACGACTATCCCCGTAACCGAACCGACCAGAAGCCCTCTCCATGTCTTATTCTTCCCGAATATCTCTCTCCCGCGCCATTTAACCCCGAAGTCCACGGGGACGGCTATCCTCTGGAGCGCATTTCTTACAGCTCCGGGCAGCCATATTCTGTTGCCCAATGACGCGTTGTGATTGCCAAGCGCGGCCGGCAGTAAATACCAAAGACAGGAGAAGATAAATTTTATCATGGCTTATTTGCGGAGATCGGAGCGGACATATAATATTCTTTGAAGCACGGTTAAATGAGAAAAGACGGCTATTATCAATAGACCCCAAAAAACCTCTCCTGCGCAGAAACTACCGCCGAGAATTATTATCCTTACGGTCCGGGGCATCATGCCGACTTCGCATTTCAATCCTAAGCTTTCCGCCTTTGCCCTGGTGTAGCTTATCGCCATAGAACCTATTATCGCTATGGCCGTTAATAAGACATATTCCGTCCTTCCTGACCGCAAGAAATGCGCCAGGATGCCGAAATAGATCGCCGAATCTGAATAACGGTCTATGACCGAATCTATAAAATTACCGAATACGGTAACCCGTCCGGTGATCCTCGCCACGCTTCCGTCGAGAGCGTCAAAAAAACCGGCTATCCATATAAGGACGCCGGTAATTATAAAACCGAATCTGCCTACGGCTATGAAATACGCGACGATGCAGTTGAAGAGAAACCCGATAATCGTCAGCTGGTCCGGGGTTATCTTTGTCTTGGCGATAATAGCGCCCGGATATTTTGCGATAAACCGGATAGACTTTCCCAGCGGATCGGCCATCTGATCTCTACCTCCCGGAGCCTTTCTTTTTATTCCCGGTTTTACCGCGAGAGCGTCTTTTCGGCATCTTCTGCGCCTGCTTCTTCCATCCGCAGGACGCTATAAACTCTTCCACCATCCTCCGCGCTGTATTATCGTCGTACTGCACCGGGGGTGATTTTTTTAGATAAGCGCACGGCCCGAGGAGAGCGCCCGATATGCCGTTATCGAGAGCGAGTTTCGCCAGACGGATCGCGTCCACTACGACTCCCGCGGAGTTCGGAGAGTCCTCTACCGAAAGTCTGCACTCCAGATTCATCGGCACATCGCCGAAATGGCGGCTCTCTATGCGAAGGAAACAGACCTTATTGTCTTTCTGCCATGGAACATAGTCACTCGGACCGATATGAACGTTCTCTTCGGCTATATCCATGCCTCTGTTCTGTATCTGGGAGACTACGGCGTTAGTTTTCGATATCTTTTTCGAAGTGAGGCGCTCCTCTTCTTTCATATTGAGAAAATCCGTATTCCCGCCGGTATTCAGCTGATAGGTGTGGACTATGGGCATTCCCCTGTCTAAAAATAGATTTGTCAGGACTCTGTGCAATATCGTGGCCCCCACCTGAGACTTAATGTCGTCGCCTATTATCGGCAGCCTCTTCTCTTTAAATCTATTTTGCCAATACTCTTCCCTGGCTATAAATACCGGTATACAGTTAATAAAAGCGCATCCGGCGTTAAGCACCTGCTCGACATACCACTTGGTCGCTTCTTCTGAGCCCACCGGAAGATAATTGATCACTATGTCGGTCTTAGTCTTTCTCAATATACCGGCAACATCATCGGTCTTGCCGGGAGCCTTCTTTATGACTTTGGACAGATATTTACCTATACTGTCATGCGTCATGCCCCGGTGCACCTTAACGCCGAGACGGGGGACTTTGGCGAATACCCTGGTGTTGTTGGGCTTCACGTAAATCGCTTCGCCCAGGTCTTTGCCTACTTTATTTCTATCGATGTCGAAGGCCGCCGTGAACTCTATATCGCTTATACGATAACCTCCCAGATTGGTGTGCATTAAACCGGGAATGAAATCGTCATCGTTGGCGTCTTTATAATACTCCACCCCCTGTACCAGCGAAGAGGCGCAATTTCCCACCCCGATTATCGCAACTCTGATTTTGGACATAAACTAAACCCCATTTTCCCGAATATAGAAACAGGACTCCATCGGGCTGTGTTAAACAACCGTGTCAATGATTTATTATTATACTATGGGACGGGATAAAACTGTATATATATTTGTACTGGGGGCCATCCTAAAAGGGGACACCCTATAACGACGAAGGGTGTCCCCTTTTAGGATGGCCCCAGCAATCTACTGTCCCGTCTCCGCTATGGATTTCCGGCTTGTACGAGTCCTATCGACTTCTCTTAATTGCATCTTTCTGAGCCTTATATTAAGAGGCGTGATCTCAACCAGCTCATCATCGTCAATAAACACAAGCGCAAACTCAAGGTTGATCTTCCGCGGAGGTATGATCTGCATCGCCATGTCGCGGTTCGAAGAACGCATATTGGTAAGCTTCTTTTCCTTCTGCGGATTAACGACTATATCCACCCCTTTATTGTTAATACCTACGATCATGCCTTCGTAAACCATATCTCCCGGCTCGACAAAGATCTCTCCGCGCTCCTGCAAATTCCAGATCGCGAACGCGATCACTTTTCCATCGCCGTTAGATACCAGCACGCCTCTTTGGCGCTCCGGCATATCGCCCTTATATGGCTGATATTCGAGAAAGTTCTGGCACATGACGCCGCTTCCCCGTGTCATCAGAAGAAATTCGCTCCTGAAACCTATCAGCGCTCTTGATGTAATTATAAATTCCATCCGTATGTTTTTAGAGGATGTTGCCTTCAGGTCTTTCATCTGGGCTTTGCGCTCTCCGAGCGCCTGCATAACCGCGCCCTGATATACCCCATCCACTTCTATTACAACAACCTCCACCGGCTCAAGGAGCTGATCGCCGATCTTCTTTAAAATAACCTGCGGTCTTGAAACCTCCAGCTCGTATCCCTTGCGCCGCATCGTCTCTATTAGAATTTCCAGATGAAGCTCGCCCCTGCCTGATACCTTGAACCTCTCGCCCCGATCAACCTCCTCGACCCTTATGCCGACATTTACCATGGCTTCATGTTCAAGGTATTCGCGTATATGGCGCGAAGTCAGAAATACGCCCCCGTCTTTCCCGGCAAGGGGGCTCGTGTTATGGGAAAAATTCATGGATATCGTCGGCTCATCGATCTTTACAGCCGATAGCGCTTTCGGATCATCTATACATGCGAGCGTTTCGCCGATCGATACGCCTTCGATGCCGGTTATTAATATAATATCGCCCGCCATCGCCTCGCTCGTCTCCACAGGGGTCAGTCCTTTATACTTCATGATCTTAGTCACCTTATTCGCGGTGATAGTGCCGTCTCGTTTCACAAGAGCGACCGGATCCCCGACGCGGATAGCGCCATGGAATATGCGTCCGATCGCCATGCGGCCAAAATACGAATTATGGTCGAGCATCGTCACCAGCATCTGAAAAGGAAGGTCCGGATTAGCTATCGGTGGCAATACTCTGTGCAGGACCGTATCTAATAAAGGTTTTATAGTGTCGCTTGGTTCGTCAAGGTCGAGCGTGGCATAGCCGTCCCGGCCGGATGCATAGACTATCGGAAAATCGAGCTGCTCATCGGACGCGTTAAGCTCGCAGAAGA